>JAJDEK010000386.1 GCA_029259875.1 Planctomycetaceae bacterium | reverse complement strand
GCGCCACTGATGAATTTGGTCATGAGTCTATCGAAAATAAAGTCCATATGCATGACATGCACGCGACCTTGCTCCATCTGCTGGGAGTCGATCATGAACGCCTCACCTATCGCCATGCTGGTCGAGATTTTCGCTTAACAGACGTTGAAGGACACGTAAAAAAAGATTTGTTTGCCTGATTTTTCGTGGTTGCTCAGAACTGATTCTTTAGTTCTTCTGCTTCCGCAAGCAAACGATTATCAAACGTGAAACCAAGTGAAGCGTAACGCTCTTGAATCTGTTCCATGCCCTGTTTAACCATGATCAGATCACAACCGTGACAGATAAATTTCGCTCCCAGGTCGAATAACATCTGTGTATGCTCTGGGGTGCTGCTGACTGTGCCCCACCACTTACCTGCATTTTTTGCAGCTTCAGAGACGAGGCGGTAGGCATCTGTAATCAGAGGATGATCAAATTGATAAGGGATACCTGCAATGACACTCAAATCACCAGGTCCAAGCATCAATACATCAATGCCTGGCACATTCGCGATCGCTTCGGCTTGTTCCAGAGCATTTGGTGATTCCAACTGCGCGATCAATAGCGTGTGTTCGTTAGCCGCTTTTAAATACTGGGGCATTGACATACAACAATAGGGATTGTCGCCATTAGCGCCATCAACACCGCGTTCACCTTCGGGAGCAAATTTTGCCCAACGTACCAGTTCTGTGGCTTCCTCTGCAGATTCGCAGCGAGGATACATAATTCCTTGTGCGCCTGCTTCAAGCAATCGCCCCATCCGCATGAATTCACCTTTGGCCGGGCGTGCGATGATATCTGATGTACCGACACGTGCAGCGCGCATCAGCGATGCCGCTGTTTCACCACTTGTAGAATGGTGTTCCACATCAAGCCAGATCCCGTCAAATCCCATTGAGCTGACGAGTTCATAGACACTGGGGTCAGTGAAGTGACAGCAAGTGATCAGTGCAGGCTCACCGCGATTTAATTTCGCTTTTACTCGACTCAATCTCATCTGCTGCTAGCTCCTTATCGTGATATTAAACTTGTAGATTGTTGGATGTCAAATATATTTTCAGGTCACTTGGGTTGTTTTCTCAGCAGGATACAATTCACTATCTGCTTCCGGAAGGTAGTGGCGAAGCTGCATACGGATTAATGCACGAGCGCTTTCGATATCCCGATCACGAATTGCAGACGCAAGTTCGATGTGCTCCCAGGCAATACGCTCAGTACTAGCAACATCAAGAGGGCCGCTAATTTCGATATTACTAAAGAAGTCAACCAGGACACGCTGCATATCAGCGATAATTGTTGAGCCGGTCATTTCCAATAATAACGAATGAAAAGCGATATCAAGTTCCTTACCGCGATTCACTTCGGCTTTAGTATTAACTACTAGTTTCATCTGTTCAGCGATACCCATCAACTGAGCAATCTGGCTGGCATTCGCATTCTTTACTGCTAACTCAATGGCGCCGACCTCCAGCACGTAGCGTAGTCGTGAAAGCTCGGATACGTCCTGCTTGGACTTCGCGAGAAACGGTAGACTTGCTGAAAACAGTCTTACGGGGTCAGGGCGTCGGATGATGAGTCCTTTCCGTTGACGACCTTCAAGTAGACCGATTGCGCGAAGTTGACCAACAGCCTCACGCGCAACGGCACGCGACACATCAAACTGGTCTGCGACCTCAGCTTCGGTCATGAATAATTCACCATCAGGCAGTTCGGCTTGTTCTATATATTCTCGTATACGCTCAGAAAGTTGGTGTGAAAGGTTTTTTCTTGGTTCTTCAGGCATTGATAAAAACCTATTTTATTGAGAAGTCAACATTAGCCAGGAACTATTGTATATAGAAATAGACTGAAAAAACAGCTAATTTCAAATAAGAGTCAATTTATGGTTGAAACGCAAATTTCATTATAATAGCATTTTATTGAAATTCAAGAGTGACTTATTGGTTTTCGAGCGAGGAGATTGGAAATTGCGATTCATTATCATCGCCATCATTTTCAACGTTACTTTATCAGCTTCGCTTTTACTAGCACGTGATATCCGAGTTGACCCGGAGTCGGGAGATGATTCCTCAACCATTGGACCCGTGAGGTCCATCAGTCGAGCCATTCGTATCGCAAAGCCTGGTGACACGATTCACCTTCTCCCTATAGTCTACCGTGATTACGCTGGTTTCTATGGAGTGCAGGGCGAACCTGGAAAACCGATCACGCTCGATGGACATGGTGCCACACTCGAAGGCTCCGAACCACTTGATCCAAAACAATGGCAAGAAGTTAAACCTGGGTTGTTTCGCTGTGGCAACCTGCTGCCCCACCTTGACAATGCGATCATCGGACGCTGGTTTTTTCTCTGGAACGGCAAGATGAATCATATGGGGCGTACGTCAAAGGGCCCCAGTGCTCCTCTGAAAAAACCTGAGGATCTTCAACCGGGTGAATGGACGTTCGTGGAAGATATCACCAGGAAACAATCAAACTCGCAAAAAATATTCGGTAACTTCTACTTAAAGCTATCGCCCGGACAAGAACTCGCCAAAGAGAATATTTTTGTGCCAACTCGCTCAGCAGGCGTGCAGTTCAGCAGCACCAAAGGAAAACACAACGCACATTTAGTCATCCGCAACCTAACCGCCACGCATCCCTACAACGACGGTTTTAATATTCACGGCCACTGTGAAGACGTTTTGTTTGAAAATATTCGCGCTATTGAATGTGGCGATGATGGAATCAGTGCACATGAAACAGCACAATACCGTGTCGACGGGTTTACATCCATCGGTAATTCAACCGGTATCTGTGACACTGGAGCCAGCGAGACAAGTTATAATCGTGTTTTTATTCGCGACTGTCTTGGTTTCGACCTTTATTTCCTGGATACAGGGCGCTATTCGATAAGCAATGCCGTAGTGCTTTCATCAGCAGCAAGAACTCTACATCTTACTGGGCGAGAGAATAAAGCTCGTCCTTGTTCTCTGAAGCTGAATAACGTCTATATTCGTCGAGTGACAAATGCAAATGAAGTTCGCGTATCAAAGAATTCCATATTTGATGCACGCCGACTCACGTTGCTCGGACTCAAATTTCAAGCGACTGGAGGAGAAGTCAAACTACATGAGTCGATGGTCAGTAGCGAATCAGCAACAAAAGGAAAACCCGCGCGCTACGATTACATTACAGCCACTAAACCTCGGGGGCCTTTAGTATCAGAAATTATATTATGGCAGGACGTGCGCTGGATTGCAGATCACAATATTTACGACGTAAGTATGTTACGCTTTGATAAGACGATTTATACGATGAAAAATTTTGTCGAATTTCAAATGCGTACGGGACAAGATGCTCACTCACAGTTTCAGATTCCCGCCGCGAACAATGGAACAGTTGGTGCTGATCTAAAGGCACTCAAAAAGCTTGTTGTACCTATAATTGACCAACCTTTGATGCAAATTCCATAAGAACTAATTGGAATAAGAAAGTGATAAAATGAACAAAATCCAATTTCAAATTGCACCGTTTATTCCTATCTGGTGGAAGCGCACGCCCATGTTATTTTTATTCTTTTTTACATCACAAATAAGTCCACAAAATGTAGTGGGAGAAGAGCAGAACACACACGACCTAAAACCAACAGTTCGTGTTTCAGTTTCAGGTGGGCCAGAAGTGGAAGAGGCTGTTTTTTTCTCCTTTGATGATCGTGCGATTCCGTGGCGAGATAATCTACAACTCACACCTGTAGAAGCAACAAAACACCCAGCAAACCCGGTTCTCCGTCGAGGTCCCGCCGGCGCACCTGATCACGGCCATGCGATTCTCTATGGTAGTGTAATGCAATCTGGCGGGAAGTTTCGTATGTGGTATCTTGGTATGTTTGAAACCAAGATCAAAGCGGGGCAGGCACCAGGCTGGTGGCGGCCCATGTGTTACGCCGAGAGTACTGATGGAGTCAACTGGACCAAACCCAATCTAGGTCTCGTTGAGTTCAATGGTAACAAGCAGAATAATATCTGTCTGGTGGAGTCTAAGGTTCCTTCACTGGCAAAAGTCAATGACTTTCTAACAGTCATGTATGACGCAAAAGATCCCGATCCAAACCGTCGTTATAAATGCGTTTATATTGCACATCCACCATTTGATGATGTTCGTGGCGGACGTAGTGGTATTGGACCTGACGAAAGGCGATGGGGTGCATTTATTAGCGCGACTAGCGCTGATGGTCTGAGTTGGAAAGTGGTTGGAGACCGGCCAATGAACGCTGGCGGTGAACGCTTCGAAGTATCAGGGTTGTATCACTACGATGGATTTTATTACGCCACCGGCCAACTTATCACTCCGTGGACATGGAGAATGGATGGTAGCCATATTGGACGTGTGATGCTCACATATCGTTCGTCAGATTTCAATAATTGGTCACGGGCGAAGGTGACCTCTTTCGCGCGACCGGGACAATTAACGGCCACGCCGATCTCCGGCCAGCAAACACACATGGGGGCAGGTCTCTGGAATCGTGGAAATACCATTATTGGACTTTATGGTATGTGGCAAGATGCGGCGAAGAAACCAAAAGCTAACGAATATTGGAACGAAGGCGTCACCGTCGATTTGGGATTGATTGTCAGTAACGACGGACTTCATTTCCGAGAGCCGATACCTAATCACAAAGTGATCGCACGAGGTACCAAGAATGAGTGGGACAATATCGCACTACTGCAAGGCCATGCCTTTGCGAATGTCGGTGATAAGACAATGATGTGGTATTCACACTGGGATACTGGTGGAAAACTACGAAACATGGAAATCGGCCTCGCAACGTTTCGTCGCGATGGGTTCGGCTATCTTTCTCGCAAGATTTCTAATTCTGCCGCCTATTTTTCCACTGCACCTTTCGAAATCAAAGGTGATGCAAAACTTTTTGTGAATGTAGAGGGTGTCTCACCATCAGCGCCTCTCACCGTCGAATTGCTCAATGAACGGGCCGAGCCACTAGCCGGATTTTCTGGAGCAGACGCCGCGCAGATTGTTAAATCAGGAACGCATCATGAAGTGATCTGGCCAACCCAAAGTGGCCGGTTACCAATCAATAAGAAAATATCAGTAAAAGTGAGTTACCCTAAAACGAATAGTGCCAAAGTTTATGCTGTTTATGTTGGAAAGAATTAAGGAAAGACCATGAACGCATCTGTGAATCAAGCTACTAGTGATATCAATCCGTATGTCTGGGCAACAATAAATGATGAAGATCTCACACTGTTCGATCAGCAGTTAAAGAGTTTTGTTCCTCCAAACTCATTTGATGCACACGCACATCTTTGGCGTGTATCAGACCTCGGAACACCTACTCCACCATTGGCTGCTGCAGGACCAGCTGAAGTGACGCGGGCCGTGTATGATGAACGACTTTCTCTCTGGATGCCCGAACGCTGCCCGACAGGAGG
>JAJDEK010000385.1 GCA_029259875.1 Planctomycetaceae bacterium | reverse complement strand
GAGGCTGTCAACATCGTAGAAGCCATCGCCGATCAACTCACTCCAGATCCTGTTGACATACGCTCGGGCAAACCAGTAGTTTTTTGGATTGTACGCTAAATAAGCGGCTATGGAGACACGACGTGCGTCCGATTTCATTTTTTCGTGCGGCTTCTCTCCCAACAGAAAACGAGGTTTGACCACAGTTTTCACTGTCGGATCATCTTTGTCTGGCATCTTATAAGTATAAGGGTGGAAGAAGGCCGCCAGCTCATGAAATTGTTCGCGTTTCCAATTGTCGAATGGATGGTCATGGCACTCGGCACATTTGATACTGATTCCCATAAAAATCCGGGCGGTCTGGGATGCCAATTCTGTTGATTTATTTTCACAAGCTAAAACAAAATTATTGGGACCGAATTTTTGACCATAATCGTTTCGGACCGCTTTATTCCGTTTAGGAGTCGCCGAAATCAACATGACAGTAATGTAATCCCAAGGAGCGCCTTTACTGAACTGTTCTGTCAGCCACCCCTCCAAAGCCTTGGGGCTGATTCGATTCTTGTTCGCTTCACTGTCATAAAAAATGACAGACGTCCAATACCGAGCCCATTTGCGAGCGTAGGCTTCGGTCTCCAGCAATTCGTCAATCAGATTTGATCTTTTTTTCGAATTCCCACTAGAGATAAAAGCGTTAATCTTTTCCGGAGTTGGCAGATTGCCTGTTAAGTCCAGGTAGACTCGTCGCACAAATGTCTCGTCATCAATTGTCTTAGCGAAACCTTGCGCATTTTGTCCCAACTCCAACCCCAAAGCTTTATCGAGGTCGTCAGAACTAAAGCTGATTCTGCGTCCGATTCTGTGAGTTGGCATGGTTTGTCTGATGTATCCCAAGAGCTGCATCTTTTGCTCCTGAGTTTTCAGGGGTGGTAGATTTAGTGCAGGAGTTTTCTTCTTCGCTTTTTTTTTCTGGGCTGCTTCCAAAGTGATTGGAAGAAGTAGACAAATCAGGGCTATGAATAGGATCAATAGGCTGGAACTGAGGTGATGAAATTGACCACGTTTCAACATAATGCAACCCGCTCCCGAATGAGAATCTAAGATGCTCGATACCAGAATGGAATCAAACACACATCTTCACGACTTACTGATAGATAGAACCAATGAGTGGAGTCACTCGCCTGAATTCAGGCTGATTATTGCGTTTTGAGAGCCAGATGAGCCACTAATAATAGATCAAAGGAGACTACACTTTGGTTGAATGTGCTCTCAATATTCCAACTAGAAATTCGCTCTCTTTTATCATGTTATCTGACTTGGAATAAAGGTAAATAGGCTTTGATGGATTCGAATGGAGACATCCTAAGATTTCCATCCATTCATATGCATTTGACCACATTAAATAAGCCGGTAAATGAAACGAGCTACCAATTTTTAATTGTAGATCATCAAGGGTATAAATGTATATTTTGAATTGACACACATACACTTCCATGTGTATACTTAAAAATCGGCTTTGATCGACTAGAGTTTGAAATGTGAGATGTTTCACATAGTTTTATCTAAAGAGTTGCCGCTTTTCATCGAATCACTCAGAAAGTTGCGGGTTTAATATAGCAAAGTCCTTAGTGAAGTATGCGAATAAATTATCACGTAAGCATAACTATGAAAACATCTTACAGATTTTACTCTGTTGTAATAGTTGCGTGCAAATCGACCTTTTTAGAGGATTTTGGAGTTGTTTGACTAAAATTATTTACGTGTGAACTTTTTCCTCTCGAAATCGTCTTATTTATACGTAGTAAGTGACAGAGCTTAGTGACGAGTCACGTGAAGGACACGTTGGTTACTGGGAACAGTCAAAATTTTAGGGGTGGGAAACATGATTAGTTCAAGGTATCACAATCCGGCAATCAAGCAGTTAGCTGAACAGCAGGTGAAATACGCCCCTAGAGACGTGAAGCTGGAGCAGATTTCCCGCGCTGAAGAATTTTTGGCAAAAATTGAACAGACTCAGGATTACGCTTACCCTGAAATCTGTAAGCAGATTACGACCTATCGCCCAGAGATTTATCCCGATCTGGTGATTCCTGGAAAAGACGTTTTCCACGATCTGCGCTGTTTCATAGAGGATCTTTCCGACAGTGCTGAGATTGATGTGGAGGACGAACAGGAAGAGGTTTTGACGGTTCAGGACCTCAGCAAACAATTCAATATTTCTACGAAGACCGTTGATCGTTGGAGAGACAAAGGTTTGGTTAGTCGTCGGTTTCGATTTAATGGACGAAAACGCGTTGGCTTCCTGAAGTCTTCAGTAGACCGTTTTCTACAGAAGAATCAAAGTCATATTACTCGTAGTATGAATTTTAGTCAGTTGAGTGATGAGGACCGCGAAGAAATTTTACGCCGCGCACGACGTCTGGCCCGTTATGGAGGGTGTCCGGCAGAAGTCAGTCGACGTATTGCACGGCACATGGATCGCTCGCCTGAGACCATTCGTTACACTTTAAAAAACTTTGATCGGGAGAATCCTGAATTGGCTATTTTTCCTAATGCCCCTGAAAAAATTACTGATCAACAAAAACGCGATATCTACAACAATTTTCGGCGTGGTATTGCCGTTGATAAGTTGGCGCGCCGGTACTGTAGAACCAAGGCCAGCATTTACCGAATTATTTCGGAAGCGCGTGCAGTACGTCTGCATGCTCAGACAATCGACTACATGTTTAGCGAAGAATTTGAGCAACCCGGTGCCAAAAAAATGATTCTGGGACCACCGCCTGAAGTCAACAAAGATAGCCAAAAAGTGCGTACTCCACCGGGACTGCCTCCTTATCTGGCTAGCCTGTACTCGATTCCTCTTTTAACGAGGGAAGAAGAGGCTTATTACTTTAGAAAATTGAATTTCCTGAAGTACACAGCATTTCATATTCAGGAAAATCTGGATCCCAATCGCCCCAAAGCGCGCGATATGGATCAGATTGAAAAGCTGCTTGATGAAAGCACGGATGTGAAAAACTTTTTGATTCGTAGTAACCTCCGTTTGGTGGTATCAATTGCGAAGCGGCATATCAGACCTGGAGGAAATTTCTTCGAAATGGTCAGCGATGGAAATATGTCTCTGATTCGCGCAATTGAGAAATTTGATTATACGAAAGGCAACAAATTCTCGACTTACGCAAGTTGGGCGATTATGAAAAATTATGCACGTTCGATTCCAGCCGAGTATAAGGTACTGGATCGCTTCCGAACGGGTAACGAAGAACTCTTTTTCCAATCAACGGATGAACGGGAAAGTCAGTATCGAGAAGAGCTGATTAACCAAAAGCAACATGCTGTCATTATGAGCATTTTGGACCAGTTGGATGGCCGCGAGAAAGACATCCTGATTTATCGATATGGCCTGAACGCGCGGAATGAACCCCAAACGCTTGAACAAGTTGGAAATCGGTTTGGTGTGACGAAAGAGAGAATCAGACAGTTAGAGTCTCGCGCACTGAAAAAATTACGACGAATTACCCAAGTAGAACGGGTCGAAATACCTGGAATTTAAGGCAGGCTTTCAAATCCATTTCTGTCTGGATTTGGTAGTGAGTTTCCCCCTTTAGCAGGCATGGTTTGTGTAAATCATGCCTGTTTTTTCTTTTTTAGGTCGGTTTTTTTGATCAGTATCCGAAACATGGCTTACCTGGGTCCTAAAAAGCGGACTATTTGGAATGGAAAATCTTAGACCATATAGGCATACATCATTAAGAAAAGATAACAATTTTTTTAATCAGCTTGTGGTTGTCACTTGCAAGCAAGTGCCTGATTGCTATATTGAGCTCCTTACTGAGTTTTGGCGGGGAAAGTACCTCTTTAGCCAGGCGAGTCGTTCAGGTTGCATGAGGCTTGAAGCCTAATAACTTAGTTTTTTAGGTCAGCAGGCTAGCGTAGCTCAATCGGCAGAGCATCGGTTTTGTAAACCGAAGGTTGTGGGTTCGATTCCCACCGCTAGCTCTTTATTGCCATGAGTTACGTTGTTTTTGCGATGTAAAAGCAGTGTAGTATTAGGCTTATAATTTCCAGCTTCGGCTGGTTGGGAGGGGGAATTCCCGAGCGGCCAAAGGGGTCAGACTGTAAATCTGATGGCTACGCCTTCGCAGGTTCGAATCCTGCTTCCCCCAATTAAGATAGATTTATGTTAAGTCACAGTACCGCGGGTGTAGCTCAATGGTAGAGCCCCAGCCTTCCAAGCTGGTTGTGAGGGTTCGATTCCCTTCACCCGCTTTTTAGTATAAACGTTTTTAGGTTATATATAAAAATTGCTGCTGTGGCTCAGTTGGTAGAGCGCGTCCTTGGTAAGGACGAGGTCATGGGTTCAAGTCCCATCAGCAGCTTATAGATTAAGTAAAATGTGGTTATCAAGAGGTGTGTGCCTCTTGCGTGCGAGGGGTTACTCCTGTTTTATACCTCGCAATTTGTTTTGTTGGTTTTATTGTTTAGGTTTGATCGTTTTATCAAACTTGAAAAAGGGGTTTGAAAGAGAGATGGCTAAGGAAGTCTTTGAGCGAACAAAGCCGCACGTAAACGTAGGTACAATCGGTCACATCGACCATGGCAAGACAACTCTGACAACAGCTTTGCTGGCAGTACAGAGCGAAAAGGGCCTTGCCCAGATGAAGAGTTATGCTGATGTTGCGAAGGGGGGAACCGTTCGCGACGACACCAAGACTGTGACAATCGCCGTGAGTCACGTGGAGTACGAAAGCGATACTCGTCACTACGCTCATATCGACTGCCCTGGTCACGCCGACTATATCAAAAACATGATTACCGGTGCCGCCCAAATGGATGGTGCGATCCTGGTAGTTTCTGCCGCTGATGGACCAATGCCACAAACTCGTGAGCACATTCTGCTTGCTCGTCAGGTAGACGTTCCATCGTTGGTAGTCTTTCTGAATAAGTGCGATCTGGTTGACGATGAAGAATTGCTCGAGCTGGTTGAAATGGAAGTTCGAGAGCTACTCACAAAGTATGGTTTCCC
>JAJDEK010000384.1 GCA_029259875.1 Planctomycetaceae bacterium | reverse complement strand
TGAGTCTTATCCGATTCATTGCTGTTTTTCTATTTAGTTTTCGAACCGCATGGTTGCCCATAGACTCGGATCTTGCCCGAATGGGAATTCATGACCAACAAGCATGAATTGTTCTCCTAGTTCAGAATCAGAAATTGCGTAATAAAATCCTAGTTGTGGATAAGCAGTCGGGTCAAACCCATAGAGTACAGATGCGGGGAGCCAGATTTCTAATTCGTACCCAGTTGACTGAATTTTCGACCAGAGTTTGATATCTGAAATATCGCACGTAGGGGCATCACTTTGTGCCCGGTTAATAGGAAGCTGAGAACAAATTGGTTTTTGTTGTTTACCAGATTTTCCAGTAGGGTGAAATTGAAACAGGTGACAGTAACGATTGGCTCGATGGATCGTTTTTGTATCCCGTGTGTCAATCCATACCTGAAGATGCTCAGTCGCTGTGGTCGGATGCTGTTTTTGACCGACCTTCAAGCCAATCCCCAGTCCCCCTTTGTTCCAGGCGAGTTTCACTTCTCCCCATTTGTCCGATTTTTGCTCAAGGCTCAAATCTGGAATTAATGCTGATTCCGGCAGGTTCAGCAATCTGCCACGTTTATGAGGAATCTCTGTCAGCTCAGGCAGAGAGAGCGAATGACGAAACAAAAATGAATGTGGGATAATAGACATATTCAACTTTGCAGTAGATCGATCAATAACTTTTAAAATATTTAGAGCATTTGTAAATGCATTGTGCAGTCGCATGACCACGAAAAGACTTTGGAACCAGTATTTTGCTCCTGCAGGAAGCTGCACGGTATTTTTACACTTGCTCTAGACTGTTAGAGAATCATATCAATTGATAATCTTTGATACCATCGAACGACTCAAACAATCCTGGTAAACAAATTGATTCAAATCAGATTCCCACTGCGAAAATCCATGAAGTGCTCGAAAGTGTCTTATGTCGAACCAGAATGAGAATTATATCCGAATTCGAGGAGCACGCTGCCATAACCTCAAAAATATCGATGTGGATCTTCCCCATAATCAATTAACCGTAGTCACGGGGATTAGCGGTAGTGGCAAAAGTAGCCTGGTGTTTGATACGATCCACAGCGAAGGTCAACGGCGTTTCATAGAAAACATGGCCCCTGGTACACGCCAATTGTTAAGCCAAATGCAACCAGCCGATGTCGATCAGATTAGTGGATTGCCTCCTACCATTAGCATTGATCAAATTCAACGCACACAATCCCGGCGCAGCACTCTGGCGACCATGACTGAGCTGTACGATTATTTTCGTTTGCTCTACGCACAACTTGGAACAGTTTGCTGTAGTCAATGCCAACAGCCGCTTCATCAGCAGTCTGCAGAACAAATTGTCGACTTGATTCTCAAATTAGAACATCGGCAGAAAGTGATGATTCTTTCGCCGCTGGTTACTGCGAAAAAAGGCGATCACATCGCGCTTTTGAATAAAATTGCGAAAGAAGGATTCGTTCGTGTGCGAGTCGACGGAGTTGTCATCGACGTTTCCCAACCACCAGAGCTTCAGCAGAATGAATACCATGACATCGAGATTATTATTGATCGGATCATTGTAAAGGAAGGCATTAATGCCCGTCTTAAAGAGTCTGTCGATCTTGCTCTCAAGCATGGTAATGGCGCTTGCTTAGTGAGCCAGGAAACGGAAAGTGGCTGGTTAGATCGATTTTTGAGTACGCGACTTGCTTGTGGAAAATGTAACCTTAGCTTTCCTGATCCTGAATCGAGAAGCTTTAGTTTTAATAGTCCGTATGGCGCGTGCCAAACCTGCCAGGGATTGGGTGTGATTGAAGTGGCTGATAATTCAGAAGAGGAGCAGATTTGTCTTGAATGTAAAGGAACGCGAATCAATACCTATGGTCGTTCAGTGAAATTAGGTGGTCACTCAATTGATCAAATAATGAATCGGACGGCTCCTGAAGTATCATCATGGCTAGATGTCTGGGAAGACAAGAAATTGAAGTCATGTCATTCGAAAGATCAGGAAATTGCCAATCAGATCGTACCAGCAATTAAGAGCCGATTAGAGTACCTGCACGAAATTGGTTTGGACTATATCAAGTTAGCCCGTCCTACACGCACTTTGTCCGGTGGAGAGCAGCAAAGAGCCCGGTTGGCTGCTTGTTTGGGTTCCGGTACGACGGGAGCCTGTTATATTCTAGATGAGCCGACAGTGGGTTTGCACGCCAGTGAAACGGAAAAGCTGCTTCATATTCTGGACCGACTTAAACAATCAGGTAATACGGTCATCGTTGTCGAGCACGATTTAGATGTGATCCGATCGAGCGATTACATTCTTGATCTCGGTCCGCAAGCGGGAGTTCGGGGAGGAGAAATCATTGCGTCCGGCACATATCAACAGGTCATTCAAAATACCCAATCCTTTACTTCTCGTGCTTTAAGTACGAAGTATCAGGTCGATGCTTCGTCTGTCCCAGATGCTGCCGATTCTGGTTCGGAGATAGTTCTTACAGATGCGAAACTTCACAATCTAAAAGATGTCACACTCAAATTTCCGTTACAGAAACTGGTTTGTGTTACAGGTGTCAGTGGCTGCGGGAAAAGCTCACTTGTGATTGAGACTCTGGTTCCTGCTTTGCAATCTGAGTTAAAGAGGAACAGGAATCAATCTTTGCAGTATGGATCGCTGGAAGGGACTCAGCACTTGCAACAGGTACGAAAAATCGATCAATCTCCTATTGGAAGAAGTGGGCGGTCTAATCCGGCCACTTTTTGCGGAGTGTGGGATGAAGTTCGTAAGCTTTTTGCTAAAACAAAAATGGCGCGGCTGCGTGGCTACACAGCCAGGCGTTTTAGCTTTAATGCGAAAGAAGGGCGCTGTGCTACTTGTCAGGGACAAGGTTTTCGCCGAGTCGATTTGCAATTCCTTCCCGCCATTTATTTACCCTGCCGTGAATGTAAAACGAAGCGTTTTAATCAGCAGACGTTGTCTGTAAAGTATCGAGGAAAATCTGTCAGTGATCTGTTAGAAATGTCCATTGATGAAGCGGCTACTTTTTTTGATCAGATTCCCAAAATTAGTAATGTGTTACAAACTCTGAAAGAAACGGGATTGGGGTATCTTGCATTAGGACAACCTTCGACTATGCTTTCAGGAGGAGAAGCCCAACGAATAAAGCTGGCTGCGGAATTGACCACAGGTAACACCGGTAAAACACTTTTCGTTTTGGATGAACCGACAAGAGGGCTCCATGCAGCAGATATCGATCGATTATTAAAATTATTGCGACGACTTCTCCAACAAGAACATTCTGTAATGGTGATAGAACACCATCCGCAGGTCATGTTTGCATCAGATTGGGTGATTGAACTAGGTCCTGAAGGGGGGGAAGCCGGCGGTTACATTATTGACGAGGGGACTCCTGCTGAGGTTGCTTTGCGAGAAGCTGGACCAACAGGTCAAATGCTACAGCGTGCATTGTCGATTTCAGCAAAAAATTAAAGAATTCCAAACAAGAATGAAGCGTGAGTTCTGATAACACGATACTTTTGTTTATAATGCAGCAATTTGAAAAACTTTGAATTTCAAATATGATGCGAATGCCTTAGAATTCAATCCTGAAAATAGATGGTTATAACAGAGCAATCAATGAATTTATTTCAAGAATATGGAATCTCTTTTGAATACCCTGATGATTGGGAACTTTCAAAAGAGGTCAATGAAACCAGCGGAGAAATACAAGTTAGTGTGAGCGGAGGAGATTCATCCTTCTGGATGATTTCGGTGTTTATTGTCGAAATCTCTGCAGAAGTACTACTCAATCGCGCTTTGGATATCTTCCGAGAAGAATATGATGAGCTGGATGTTTATGAAAAGACCATTAAGTTGGCTGGAAAAGATTGTCTGGGACGAGATATTGAGTTTGTGTGTTCTGAATTAATCAACAGTGCGTATCTGCGTACATTTGAAACGGAGTTGTTTACCGCTTTTGTTTTGTATCAAGGTACAGACCAGGACTTGCAGGAATCCTTGAAAGATCTCGAAGCGATCTCAGAAAGCCTTGATTGTTTTGATAGTGGTTTTGACGAATATTTAAAAATTGTCTAAGCAAATTCTTCAGGGGGAGCCAAAACTTTAGGAATCAATGATTGCTTCCCAAAGTTATTCGGTTCTATAATGGGGAGCATCTTAAGGCTAACTTG
>JAJDEK010000383.1 GCA_029259875.1 Planctomycetaceae bacterium | reverse complement strand
GAAATGACTCAATTGAAAGAAAAACTGATGCTTGCGTTTAATCGACTACAAATTATGCTTTGCTGTTTGAGTAGTATGGCCCTGATTTTACAATGCAAAACCAGTTGCGCTGGGGAAGATGAAAAGCCAGTCTCCTATACCTTTTCGCGGCAGGTATTGCTGCAATCAAAACCGAATGAACATACTTGGTTTCACCCGCGTGTCGCTGCGATTTCCAATCCAGATTCCACGCAACCGTCAATCGTATTGATGACCTTACAGAAGTTGTTGCCGGTGTCTGACTATTTTTCTGGAATGAGTTCGATGCTTTTCTCTTCAGGCTCGAATCAATGGAGCAAACCGATTACTCCTCCCGAACTTGGCTGGAAGAAAGGAGCAGGGGATGTCGATATCGCTGTTGCCGATGTCACACCCGTTTGGCATCCTCAGTTACAGAAAGTGATCGCCGTTGGTACTCAAGTACGGTATAACCAAAAGGGGCATCAACTGGATGATAAAACGCGTTCACATCAAACCGCGTATGCCATTTATGATCCTGAAACCAGGGAATGGACCTCCTGGAAGGTTTTACAAATGCCCCAGGATGAAAAATATAATTATGCTTGCAGCGCGTGCGCTCAATGGCTGGTGGAACCGGATGGGACGCTTCTACTTCCATTCTATCATGGCCCCAACAGCAAAACCCCCTTCTCTGTAACAGTTGTGCGATGCACGTTTGATGGAACAGAGATTCATTTCAAGAACGCCGGAAATAAATTGGCACTCAACATCAAGCGCGGCTTGTTCGAACCTTCTCTGATCAAATTTCATGACCGTTATTTTCTGACGCTCAGAAATGATCTAAAAAGTTACGTCTCGACCAGCGATGATGGCTTACATTTCGAATCTATTAAAGCTTGGACTTTTGATGATGGAAAAGACCTTGGCAGCTATAACACTCAACAGCACTGGCTCAGCCATCGTGACGGTTTGTTTCTCGTCTATACTCGGCGTGGTGCAAACAACGATCACATCGTCCGGCATCGTGCCCCGTTGTTTATGGCTCAGGTCGACCCGGAGGGACTGACGGTACTTCGAAAGACTGAGAAGATTATCGTTCAGGAAGAAGGTGCTATGCTTGGTAACTTCGGGGCGGCCAAGATCAACGCGAATGAGTCCTGGGTCACGGTGGGGGAACGCCGTAACTACAAGAAGATCCCACAAGATCAGTGGAAGCCCAATTCGGTGTATGTCGTCAAAATCAAATGGTCTAAACCAAACCGCACGAACTAGTAATAATCCAATAAGAGATCTCTGATGGCAAAATGGAATTGTGTGCTGGAACTGAATAGTCAGCGTCAGCATGTCTCAGGCAGTACAACTGCGTTACAAAAATCGATTGGTGCTGGTGCAGACCTACGGGTAGGGACCGGATTTCGGCACAATGAACACATCGATACAACCTCCGACTGTAATGAGCTTATCCGTGAGGTCATGGATTTTCGAGTGACCTATCTGTTAGACAACCGCTGGGTCGCAGGGATCGAAACGCTGCGCATGCCAATTTCACTACCAGATGGTTTTGGTCCACGGGCTTCGATGTCTTTCTTTATCTATAATCAAGATGGACATCAAGCGATAGCGAGACCGCATCTGGATGGACAACCTGCATACGGTGAACTTGCAGCATCTCCCGTTGCCGAACATGAAGATATGCCCAAGTATCATGAACTCGCGAGTTGGGATGCCGACACCAATGCACCGAGCAGTAACTTCATTTACGAGTTTGAATACTTTCGCTATTTTGTGCATGATGGTTGGGAAGAAGTTCTCTCACATGACGCAGAAGGACAGATTGAATCTGGATCGTTAGAGGCATTGATTGATGCATTTTCTGAAGGTTGTGAGCTTAAAGTGGCCATTCACAATCTATGTACTGATCTCTCCAGTCCGGAAGAAACTCAACTAGAGCATGACGTGTTTGTGCATGTTGGTGCGGGTTACTATTACGCAGGGAGAAAACAACTCATGGCCTCCGCGAATCCCGTAGTGAGGACGCGTCCCACGATTCCCCTCGGCTATGGCACCTCATGCTGGGACTTCGGCTGGGTCATGCCACGTACTGACGGGCACCTGGCACGCTGGCTCTGCAATCCCTACACTTTGCAATTTGAAAAAACGTTTACCAAAAATTCGATGCGTTGGTTCATTAGCCGCTAAGTAAAAAAGAACCGTTTACAGCATGTTTTTATTAGCTTCACTAATGATTATTACAGGTGCTTTTTGACAAACGCCCAAGCCGACGCATCGTCGAATTCGTGACCGCCCTCAAACACCACATGTTCGAAGCGATCATTAAGTTTGAGTTTTTCATAAAATGCTGCAGATCGTGGAGCTATGGTTTTTCCCATTTCTCGATGCGAGGCATTATCCTTCGAACCCGCCTGAATCTGATGCGCACGCGGACAAATGAGCGCAACGAGATCAGCATCGTTAAACAATGTCATGCGATTCATAAATCGAAAGTCTGTCGGGACAGACAATTCACTCTGTAGATAGCGGCCTTCCTGCACGCCAAAGTAACAACTCGATACCGAGACCTTAATGCGTGTATCGATTGCCGGTGTTACCTGCGCATAATATCCACCATACGAGAGTCCCACCATTCCAATCCGGTCTGGGTCGACTTCCGGACGTTTGATAAGCTCATCCAAGGCAAACGTGATCTTCGCGATTTCCACTGCTGTGATACTCGTTCCAATGAGCCGCATACGGTCATCAATCTGCTGACGAATCTCTTTCGGATAGCCATCCGCTCGGAATAGGTGCTGAGGCGTGTAAACAATATAGCCCTGTTTGACGGCCCCGCGGACCATGTCATTGTAGTTGGCTCCGCCGTTAAACAGCGCTACTTCAGGTGAACCGCCGCCGCCGTGCATCGAGATGACGAGCGGAGTTTTACCCTTTGCAGATTTTGGAACAATATAGATCCCCTCGGAATGAACTTTTGGCAGGATGGGGAACATTACTCTGTAATACGTTCCAATAGAGTCATCACCGATCTGTTGGAATGTTGCGGATTTTGTGGGTCGCTTTCCGGGTGGTGGGTATCCAATGCTTTCACAAAATGCGTTTCGGAGTGGTGTAGAAGATTTTTCGAACGCCTGTGTGGATGAGTAATCGGGTTGAAATAGCTGTTGGAAACGTGACCTGTCTGCAGCGATCGTTTGAATATACTCATCCAACTCGCGTGCCTGTTCTGTTCGCAAGGGGTTCGAGTCGGCGACGTTCTGGTTAAAGTATTGTGGTTTCGCAGGATCTGATTGTGCGATCGTCAGTGATGGGATGACGAGATAGATCACGACGAGTATCTGAGCCAACTTCATGAAGGTCTGTCCTTTTGATGTGGAAGTGTTTCT
>JAJDEK010000382.1 GCA_029259875.1 Planctomycetaceae bacterium | reverse complement strand
TTTTTACCTCCACGAATCCGAGTGTTATTCCTTGCATATTCCACTTATTTCGGTTTACGTTTAACTGATTGTAACTCTATATGTATCAGTGAGTATGAGGGGGTGTCTGCTGAGTAAGCCTTTGAGAATGCGTATTAAATTACTGGTCATTCTTTCTGCAGGAGCATCGGTAGCGCTGGCACAAAAAAAGAATACAGCGACGGATCTTTTTCGTGCGTCTGATCCGCAGATCCAAATAGAACTCTTTACGAAAAATACCCATATTATCACATCCATGGTAATTGACGTCGATGAATATGGACGAGGAAGGGCGATTGAAAGCAATACGCATTTTTATCCTGAAGGATATCGTCGTACAGATAGTGATCGTGTTATCTGATTAAAATGCTGGCTGTGATCAACAGTTGGTTGATACAGCTGGCTGGAGTTCAAATACTTGAAGGTGAATTACGCTCGGGGAATGATGAAAACTTGGTGCGTAAAGTACACCGCATTTTACGGTTTGGACTTTCATTCTTGAGAATGCAAAGATTCTCAAGCGTGTGATCTTAGGAGAAGTAAATAAAGATAAGGTGAGTGTTGGGACTGTCAGCGGAAAAAACGTATCTGTGAAACGAAATCGACGAACAAGTTCCGCAAAAAATCACTGATGCCTGAGAAGCTAACCCGACAAGAATTGCGTGATCTGATTGCCTACCTGCAAACGTTGAAATAGAAATTTTATGCAGCGGACCGTTGTTCCGAAGGCCCTTCGTCCTGCTGATCTTGTATTTGAATTTGCTGTTTTGTCGCCTTGAGTCGATAGGCAATTTCTTTTGTGATTGCTTTGTTAAAAGAAATCTGGAATTGATGATAGGAGTATTGAACGGCACTACCCCAACCAATAACCGCCTGGCAACGTTGAGGTCGCATTTCCAGTTCCTTTATAGCAGAGGTAAGCGACGTTACACTTTTTTCTTCAAAGTAGATTCCGCTACCCAGGCCATGTTGTTCAAAGCATACAACAGAGTTAGCAGCTTCACAGTTGGCATAGATGACAACGGGCGTACCACAACTTTGCGCTTCAATGGCAGAAAGGTCGAAGTCAACATCGCGTGGGCAAATCACACCAGAACAGAGTCGGTATTGTTCTCGGAGCATCTGGTCATCGACAGGGCCAATGATTTCAAGCAGTGGTTCTTTGTGTAATTTTGCTGGCAGTTGATCTTCTGCAATACCCACAATAGAGAGGCTTAGATTCAATTTTTTGCAGGCATCTACGGCTAGTTGATCATCCGCAGACCATTCACCATCTACAATCAACAGGTAGAAGGAGCTTCGTTTCTCGGAACCAGAACTAAAAAAGTCCGTATCAACAGGAGGTTTGACGAATGATGTAAATCGGTCACGATTCAAGTTCTGAACCGTCTTAGTGGGAACAACAAATTCAACATCGGTTAAGGAATTCACCAACTGTTGATTAATTGGAGTTTGGTTACTGGAGCGTGGTTCCAGATAGCACATATGTAACTGGTCTGCGTTGCATTGAATCGTGGCAGCAGCTTCCAGGCTCGTACTGATAATTAAGTTTGCCTGAGTTACGTCAAGCGTTCGCTCAGAAGAGAAACCAGTGCCAAATCGGGCTATGGTCGATGCTTGAGGCCATGCCTGATTCAGTGCCTCCCAAATACAATATTCGGTGCGCGTATGTGATATGCCGGTATGCACTAATGTGACACTCATTTTGTTTCCTCCTTGAAACGATGATGAGCCTGAATTCATTCCTGTTGAAATACTACTAACAGCGTCTTTGCCAGTAGTTGCACACTGTGTATCAGCGAATGAGAAGTGAAAGTGGATTCATTGAAGTTTTGACATATCTCGATGCAGACAACAGAGAAAGGACTCAGTAGTAGGACAATAAATTGTTTGGAATTGTCCCCAGTATAATAATATGGAAAATGAAAGAGAGTAATACACGATTTCACTCGTTCATCACCGATCTTGACAAATCTCAAAAAATTGGTCAATGCGAATCTGTGCTGATTAAGGTTCAGCTTAGTGATTGTCGGCAAATTAGTGTGGAATACTGCGTTAGTATGCTAAACGCATTAAATCAAATTCAAAGTGAAAATGTGAACAAATGGTTTGTGACATTATATGACGAGGTTCGAATCAGGCCCGGAATTGTCTTAAGTCAGTACTTTGGATTCGCGATATTTCTCAGTGTGGATGGCTTCGAAATCAGGAACCGTGATGCCTTGTTCTGCCTGATGGATAAGGGCTGCCATTTCCCAGGCAGTAACATAATAGTATTTCCATTCTGGATGCTGGGCTGCTTCTTCTCGTAATGCAGAGTGGAATGCCTCTGTTTCCGGTCCCAACAAGGTCTCAATGTTTCCGGGTTTAGCACCATGCGTATGCAGTTTGATGAATGTCCAATCAGGGCGACCTTTTACATGCACATCGGCTGCAAGCCAGTGTTGAAATCGTTTTATTGTTGCAGGTCGACCGCCGTGAAGATCGGAATTTTCTATACGTGGCAAACATCCCCATTTACGTTGGTTCCAGTCAAGACGCAAAGGTCCTTGGATCATTAGTAGGTTGTTGTCTTCAGATGATTTTCCTACACGAGCAAGAGTACCCTGATTATGAGATTTGCGTTCATTTGGTCGGTGTTTTGCGTAATAAATACTATTAATGATTTGAGTCTGTGTATCACTGGGAGCAGAGGGCATCGTCAGATCGGCATAACAACCTGTTTCCAATAGAACTTCAATCTCATTATCAACGCCACACCAGCGTCCATCAGGTCGGGAGTTACACAAAGCCCAGTTTCCATGAATAAAACCGTAAACGATTTCTCCAGTCAGCGGATCTTTTCGTAATAGTCCATGTCGATGATAGAGTATCTCGCGGAATTCATTCATCTTTTGACGGAGACCTTCCGCCGTATCCTGATCATGGTGTAAGTGCACATCAACATCGCCATAGCCTTGCTTGCAGAGTTCTGCCAGACGATCCAAATACTCAGGAGCATACTGATCTTGAGGAAAGAAAAAAGTATGCTGCGGTACCTGACCGCGTGAGTCACTGAATTTCGAAAAACGAGCAGGGTATTCCTGACACCAGCGATCAACGCGGGCCAATGCTTCGGATTTGATAGGATTTCTCCATTCCGGTTCGAAATGATCACAGACGGCGATGAAAATATGCCGGGGTTGTTCAGCAGTAAAAGTGACTGACTTTTTCCTGCTTTTCAAACGATAATAGCTGGGTAGCCAATATTGCATGTTGCGCGAGCGAATGATGAGATGAAATGCACAAACAAGGCCCACAAGCAAGATAAGGCAAATAGCGATAATGGAGATCAGAAGTGATGACATATCAGATCAGCTTTTCGTAGTTTGAGTTAAGGCTGTATGAGAGGTTTCAGAGTCTCTGGGGGCGAGGTTTGTTTCTGCCGAATTCAGTTCGTCAATTGGTAACGTTGTAGATTGCTCTCGCTCAGTTCGTTCCCAGGTACCGTTTTGTCGTATGAAGAGGTAACGAAAGAGGCCGATTGCCAGAGCGTAATTCATTTGTACGAACATACCGGGGATCCGAAAGATTTTGGAATGACGCCCCCGGGGCACAAAATGGATACCGATCAATGCCGATAGATAAAATAGTTCCTGTAGAAGCAAGGTGGACTGATAGAACTCATGATTAAACAAGTAAATGTTGGTGAGCAAAGCGACCAGCATGAACACTGGGCAGAACCAACGCAGCACTTTATGTGACCAAAAAGCAAATGCGATGTAGCCATATTTCGGGTGTAAGAGCCCTTTTAGGTGTTTCAAGCCTTGAAAAGCCCCCGTGCCAATTCTAGTCCGCCGTTGAAATTCTGCCTGAACCGAAGGAGCTGTTTCTTCGACTGCGAATGCTGAGTCATCGTAAATAATGCGGTGTCCAGCAAGATGAACTCTCATTCCGATGAGAAAGTCATCATTGATGATTTCTGGTGGGATAGCTTGATAAAGTGTTTTTCGGAGTGCATACAAAGCACCATTCACTCCCAATACTGCACCCAGTTTGGTCTCACAATGTTTCAAGAAATTTTCGTATTTCCAGTAGAGGCCATCGACGTTATTTCCTGCGACAGCATCCTCTAGAATGAGTTGGCCACAGACGCAACCCGTGTCTTCATTCTGAAAATGTTTAACGAGTTGTTTAATACATTGTGGGTCCATTTTTGTGTTCGCATCGGAAAAGACAATAATCTCTCCTTTTGCTTCTGGAACACAATCGTTTAGAACCGATGCCTTGCCACGGCGTTCCTCAAACTGAATAAGTCGGATTCGATCATCGTCATATGTACTGACAAGTTCGCCCGTCAGGTCTAAGTTGCCATCACAGCCGATTAACACTTCAAATTTGTCACTCGGGTAATCGATTTTTGCCAGATTGTTTAGACGCTCCAGAATGACCGATTCTTCACGATAAGCGGCAATCACTACTGTGACAGATGGCAGGGAATTCGCATCTTGGGGTATTTTCTCTTCAACAGATTGATTGAGATCGTCTTGATTTTGTCGACGAGATAATAACCAGGCAATCAGCGGATAGCCTGCATAAGAATACACAATGAGAGAGAGGGAAATCCAAAACAAGATTTCCATAAAGAGAGGAATCATAGTACCGATCCTTTCTGATACTGATTATAGGTAGGATCTTCCTCTGATCGAATCACGTTTTCCTGCTTGGTTGATGGGCATTCGGGATGAATTTTCAAGACCCGTGCCGGAATCCCTCCAACCGTTGTGTATGGTGTTACATTTTTTACAACGACAGCATTGGCACCAATTTTTGAATGAGATCCAACATGCACTGGGCCGATGACTTTTGCACCTGCACCGATGAAAATATCCGAACCAAGAATCGGAGAAACATTGCGTTCTGCTCCAATGGTTACCTGATGTTCCAATTTGACATCCTCACCGGCGATTACTGAGCCGTTAATGACAATTCCCTGGCTATGAATTATGACAAGACGGCGGCCAAAATCCGCTCCCCGTCCAATGATGCATTGACAGAAGATAGCATTACATTTATTGAAAATCATTGCTAAAGGAAATAGTTTCCAGTGACTGGCCCACTGCATTAGTCGATACCAGAACATGGCCATTGTGCCATCGGTGAGGCATGTTTTCAGCAAGGTGCGGGCAGAAACATTGCCATAACACCAATCTGATTTTGCTTTCAGGTCTTCCCAAAATTTCATACTATTCTCACTTAAATTTCCACGGATTGATCAGCTTCCTACTATGAGATCAATGTAATTACGCATGATTTTGAACTAGCTCACCCAGTAAATCTGCCAATTGTCCTGCTTGTGACTCCCGATTGAATTGATTGATCTTTTCAGGGTTCGAGATAGAAGAGGCTGTCTGACTAGTCAGACGTTCTCTCAACCAACGTGCGATACCATCGGTATCATTGGCCCTGAAATTTCCTGTTGGCCAGAATCCATTCAAAATATCGGCTGTTTCACCAGCAGGGGTGATTGCTAAGATCTCACGCTTGGTAGCCAAGTACTCAAAAAGTTTTGCTGGTGCAACACGGTTTGCCCCTTCAACATTGCTTAGTAACAAGCAGAGTGCATCTGCTGATGCCATTTTTTTCAAAGCTTCCTGATGCGCACAATATTCTTCAGTGATCAGAGTGCAGGCTGTCTGATTGATTCGTTCGAGTAGTGCGAGTTGTTCGGGAGTTTTTCTACCAATAAATTGTAGTTCTAGCTTGTTCAGAAGTTCGGGTTTCTCTCGATGTATTGATTCAATGGCTTTGATCAATGGTTCCACTGTGGTCAAATTCCAGAGTGTCCCCGTATAAACAATACGAAATCGGTTTTGTGCGTCCGAAGATCTTTGGGGGTGATCCGATTCTTCCAGAAGCTCAAAGTCGTCCTGATCGAATCCATTGTAAATACATTTACCAATTGCATCTGTTCCAAATTGGTGTGCGCGGCTCAAAAGTCGTTCTGTACTGGCTTGGGTTGTCGCAACAATGGCATCAGAAG
This sequence comes from Planctomycetaceae bacterium, assembly GCA_029259875.1. Taxonomy (GTDB): domain Bacteria; phylum Planctomycetota; class Planctomycetia; order Planctomycetales; family Planctomycetaceae; genus Gimesia. The sequence goes on along the minus strand of JAJDEK010000382.1, from coordinate 4,645 downwards.
CTTTCATGACAGATTTTTGTAATCGTGTCTGAATCAAGTTTGAGATACGGTCTTGTTGATGGTTTTCCAGATATTTACTGCTAAGGTCCCATTCATCACGAAAGTCGGCAATAAATGGTAACTGAAAGATTTGTTTCAGCTTGCTGGCTAGGATTAAGTTCGAATAAGGAGGGGCCGTCGCCATAATCGCATCATGTGGTAGACGACTAAGCAGTTTCTTTCCCGCTTTTAATGCATTGGGATACCATAGGATTTGTGCATCGGGTTGCAGTAATAATCCAGCACCTGCTTTCAGGACTTTGCGGCAGACTGATTTCACTGGCGTCAGCAAGCTGGATTGCTGGTCGATTGTTTTTTGGGCTGCCACATTCTTTTTGAGGGCGTAATCTGGTTCCCATGTTCTGGCTCGTTCCAGGAGTGTGTCTTCAGGAATGTCGACCAGAAGGCTATTGTCAAACACCGGAACCGAGGGATTGGCTGCCATCAATACACTGACATCCCAGCCAAATTGTCGTAGGTATTTGACGAATTTGACTGGCCGCTGTACTCCAGCACCTCCGACAGGGGGGAAATGATAGCTAATCAATAGCAGGCGTTTTCTGTTTGCGCCCGAGAATTCATTCTCACCTGAGTTTGGTGTTTCAATTGACTGCAAGATTGTTGTTGACATAAAAAGGCATTCCTCAATTTTATAAAATCAAGCACAAGGTCGTTGATCGATAGTGTCTTGATCACTTTTATATGATAACCAATGACTGACAATACGGGATTGGATTTGAATATCCTGACGCTCTGAGAGATAACTTACCGCTTCTATCGCAAAGCGGTGATTGTCGTGCAATAAAATAATATTTCCTTCTAGCGGCTCGTAGTGTTGGCACCAGTCTAGCATTTCGGTAGGGCCAGTCATTGAATAGTCATGAGGGTCCTTATCCCAAAGGACAACGGATCGGCGCAGGAGCCAGAGCCTCAATGTTTTTCTGACCGTTAGTTTTCCATTCGGGGGGCGAACCAGATTGGGAGAGAATCCCGTAATTTGGTTGATTATTTGATCTGTTTGTTTAATTTCATCCAAAAAATGACGCGTCGATGTTTGAAATGGTTCTCCGTGAGTGAACGTGTGGTTTCCAATTTCGTGGCCTTCATTGATGATTCGCTCGATTAGTTTTGGATATTTTTGTGCCTTTTCACCAATTACAAAAAAGGTGCCTCGTTGTTGGTATTCGCTCAGCAGATCTAGTAATTGAGGCGTGTACTCTGGATGAGGACCATCATCGAAAGTAAAAGAGACATTCACTGTAGGTCGATTACTACCTGTGGATTGGCAGTTTTGTAGCTTAGAGACATTCGATTGAGGCGTACCATGAACCAGAAACAGTCTCTGTGGGACGACTGCCGACATCGTTTTCTTGAGAAATTGTCGAATCGGATTCATGATTATGTCTTTCAGGTTTGTTGTTGAGTGTTTCTTTTTTTTCGTTGATCGGATGGTCTTGTTTTCTGTTTGGTGATCAATCCTGATGCAAATTGAGTGCTGCAATCCGAGAGAATCTGGCTAAGCTGAACGGCAGATTCCTTCCAGGAACTAGGTTTAAAAATTCGTTTTTCATTCTGAACAGGTGACTCAAACATGTCGCAGATTGCATCTGCTAATTCTTCTGAATTGTCAGGAGTGACTAATTGGTCACAACAGGGATCTGCTATTTCCGGTATGCCGCCTACATGGCTGGCAACAAAATTCTTGCCGCAGGAAATTGCTTCCAGGAGCACATTTGGAATTCCCTCTGAAAGACTGGGTAATACGATCACATCAGCGGCCCGATACCAGTCAGCCAGTCGAGATTGCTGTTGTGATCCGGTTAACTGGAAAAATTCTCCCAATCCGTATTCTTTCGTTTTTTGCTTTAATGCGGTTTCCAATGAACCGTTACCTAAAACATAGCACGTAAAAGGGGGCCCTTGTTTACTTATTTTGAGGCAGGCATCCAAGAGAACTGAATGTCCTTTGACTGGTTCTAATCGTCCAACACTGACAATGATTTTTCGGTCTTGTGGAAGCCCCAGTCGCTGACGGGCTTCCTGTTGATTTCCGGGTGTGAACAGATTCTGGTCCACTCCTCGATAAACAATGTTTATTTTTTCAGGGTGGATGTCCAGGTTTTTGACAGCTTTCATGATATCATTACTGACTGTGATCACTCCATCCGCCTGTTCTAGCACTGATTTGATCGCACGTTTACGACGGTGGTTTTTGGTGAGTAGCAAAATATCACTTCCACCGGTCATCACGACGACTGGTATCCCATGCTCGCGCGCTGCTTTGACGGCGACTTCTCCATCGGGATGCAGCCAATAAGAGAGGATGATATCTGGCTGGAATTTTGAAATCGCTTTATGAATCTTATGTTTGATCGACCAGTGCAGGAATTGACCATGATACTGGCGGAGTAATTTCGGGATGTAATAGAATCGTGGATATTCCACGCTGAAAAAATTGGTGTTGTCAACTGACAGCCATTCCCGATTCAGACGAGCTTTGTTTTGGATGTAGTGCGAAAGCTCGTCCATCCATGATACAGGAGAGACTACATGAGTCTGATGCAACTTTGACAACGCTTGGATCATTGAATAGTTAAACGTGCCTTTCCCTGGCTTTAGAGAATTGGGAAACTCATTTGAAAGGAATAAAATTTTCATGTCAGGCCTCTTGATCGTTGTTGAGGAAACTTGAATGCTCCATCTGATTGATTATCGGCTTCCTAATTTTCCATAACGTAATAACTGACGGACAGCTGTGTAGACTCCAGTAGCTTTTAATATTTTTCTGATGTTACGATCTGCAACTCGTGATGATTTTAAATAAAACAACAAAAATTTGTTCTTTATTGTGGGAGCAAGAAGCAGAATGGATCCACTTTGAGTGATTTCGGAACTGTAACGCTGTTTGTATTCCGCATCACCTTCACCAAAATCAAATGTATGGGGAGGATCATATTCTATGAGGTCGTCTAATGTCATTAATAAAAGGGCTTCCCCTGGAGATGTCTTGGCATAGTCCAAGTCAAATCCGACTTCAACATCACGAAAGACTCCTTTGTGTTGATGGCCGATTTTAAAAGCGACGGGATGGTCGCCTTTCATTAGCAGGTAACAACGTAAAAAGCCGTTGGATGCCAGGAAAATAAGTTCTTCGAGTTCCATATCATCGTTTTTGATGCGAAGCCCCAAGCGTTGAGTTTGCCAGGTATTGAGCGATATTTGATGAGCTGCTTCCAGAAAGTCTACAACCTGGTCCGGTTCTGTGACGCGGATGAATGTCATCTCATTGTTTTGTCTTAAAAGTCGTCGCTGTTTACCTCTTGATTTTGAACGAAATTGTTTCCAGTAATCCGTTGGGTTTTCTGGAAAATGAATCAAACTGCGGTCTTGAAAACCGGTATGTGAAAAATTCAAAAATTGATTTTCTGAATTCTGAGCTAGTTTGTTGAGTGGTTCACTAATAAGTAAATCATCCAATAACAGAAATACTGCTTTTTGTTGATGACAAAATGATATTGCGGATTCCAAAAGAGACTTCAAAAGCGTTTCATCTTGTTGGAATTCCGGCTGCATCAGGAAACGATTACCAGATAGGTAGTAACCTGGAAGCAATCGAGTAGGTCCTAATCCTTTAAGCACTTTTGTACTCATGTTTTTGGGTAGTAAGATTCCGACGGCGATGAGTTTTCCTTGTTTGTGACATTCTATTAAGTATCCCGGATGTTGGGGATGTGATTTTTTGAGGATCGGAACCAAAGGGATGATATAATCCGGGTGTTGATAAAGATCTGAGTTGAAATCATTTTGAAATAGCTGCATCCAGTTCTGATACATTTCCGAGATAGGCTGTAATTGAGCGCAATCCAATGCATGGAATTCAAATTGAAGGCTGTTCTGCGCTTCATGAATTTCAAGTTGCTCAACATCTTGGGAGGGTAAAATGTCTTGTCGTTCCGGATTTAATTTAGTTATCATGGGTACTTACTTTGAGTGACGAAGATAAAGTTTCAAGGTAAAGGTTTTCATACTCTTTGATCATGGATTGAATATTAAAGTGCTGCTCAACCCGTGAACGAGCTTCTTGTCCCATCTGCTGCCAGCAATCTTTTTGTTGGCACATCTGGATTATGGCTTCTGCTAATTTTGATGCATCGGCAGAGGGTACAAGAGTTCCTGTGTTTGGCTGTTGAACGATTTCCGGATTCCCTCCAACGGAAGTAGCAACGATTGGAAGTCCCACAGACATTGCTTCCAGAAGAGTGAGCGAAATTCCTTCTGTGAGAGAAGACGAAACATAGAATCCTGCCTGGCTGAGCAGGGAAGGAACATCGTTTCGTTCTCCCAGAAATTGTACATGGGGTTCAAGTTGGAGAGCAGCCGTTTTCTGTTCCAGCATTTTACGTTCTGGTCCATCTCCTACAATATGTAGTCGGAAATTGGGTACCGAGTTCACGACTAATCTGACTGCTTCGAGCATTGTTACCAAGTCCTTTTCAGGGGACAGTCTCGAAACGGTAATTCCCGTCATGGCATCAGTGGGGCCAGTATAAACAAAGCGATCGACATCAATTCCATTCCAAATGCGTGTGATTTTACTATCAGGCAA
>JAJDEK010000381.1 GCA_029259875.1 Planctomycetaceae bacterium | reverse complement strand
GATGGCCATCTCATGAAACGCATGGGCGAAGTTGTTGATGGCCAATATCAGAAATATGTGGTTGAATCGGGATCCTATATCCGGGAACATTTCTTTGGAGAGAATCCGGAATTAGCGAAAATGGCAGAAAGTCTTTCCGATGACCAAATCAAACGTATGAATCGGGGTGGTCACGATCCCGAAAAAGTGTTTGCCGCTTATAATGCTGCCGTAAATCATACCGGATCACCGACAGTCATCCTGGCAAAAACAATCAAAGGCTATGGTCTTGGAGAAGCCGGCGAAGGGCGTAATGTTGCTCATAATGTGAAAAAAGCCAATGAAGACGAGCTAAGAGATTTCCGTTCACGATTTGGAATTCCTATCCGCGATGAGGATGTGAAAAACACTCCCTTCTATCGGCCTGAGGAAAACAGTCCGGAAATGGAGTACCTGCAAAAACGCCGAGAAGAACTGGGGGGATATCTCCCCAAACGTACGCCAACAGAAGAGCGGATGGAAACTCCGACTCTGGAATCATTCGAGCGTTTTATGACAAGTATGGCTGGCAAAAATGGGTCAACCACAGGTGCCTTTGGAATTCTCCTTGGAAATTTACTTCGTGATAAAGTCATCGGAAAACGTATCGTCCCCATTATTCCTGATGAGGCGAGAACCTTCGGTATGGAAGGTCTCTTCAAACAATGTGGTATTTATGCCAGCCAAGGGCAATTATATGAACCGGTCGACCGCGATCAGTTGATGTATTACAAAGAAGCCAAGGACGGACAGATTCTAGAAGAAGGCATCAACGAAGCTGGTGCGATTTCTTCCTTTATCGCTGCCGGAACTGCTTATGCAAATCAAGGCGTGAATATGATCCCGTTCTACATCTACTACTCGATGTTCGGGTTCCAACGCGTTGGCGATCTTGTTTGGGCCGCCGCTGATTCGCGGACAAAAGGCTTCCTGCTGGGAGGCACATCAGGTAGAACAACGCTGAATGGGGAAGGACTCCAGCATCAGGATGGACATAGCCACCTCATGGCTTCAACAGTCCCTACACTGCGTGCCTACGACCCTGCCTATGCTTATGAGTTAGCGGTGATTATCCAGGAAGGATTGCATCGCATGTATCAAGAGGGAGAAGAGATTTTCTATTATCTCTCTGTGTATAACGAAAATTATGAGATGGCTTCGATGCCTGAAGGCGATAATGTCGTTGATGGCATTATCAAGGGTCTTTATAAGTTTCGTGCTCAAGATGTGGAAAAACCTTCGGTCTCCATGCGTCCCCAATTATTTGGAAGCGGCCCGATTCTCAGAGAAGTGTTGCGTGCACAAGAGATTCTCGCAGATAAATATGGAATCGCCACAGATGTCTGGAGTGTGACTAGCTATACTGAATTGGCCAGAAACTTAAAAGATGTAGAACGCTTTAATCGTCTGAATCCTGGATCTGAGCCACAGAAATCCTATCTGGAAACAATTTTTGAAGGAGTCTCGGGACCATTTATTGCATCAAGTGATAATATTAAACTAGTTGCAGACCAGATTCGTGAAGGAATTCCGGGAACTTATTGTGTACTAGGAACGGATGGCTTTGGGCGTAGCGAAACTCGTGAATCACTCAGACGCCATTTTGAAATCGACGCTGAAAATGTGGTCGTGGCCACACTACACTCACTTGTTGAAGAAGGTCAGTTTGATAAAAAACAACTGGCCACTGTTATCAATGAGTTGGGTATCGACTCGGAAAAAGTAAACCCCCGCACTGCATAGACAGCAGCAACTAACGGGCTAAATGAAAAGAATAACCAACGAATAGAACGACAAAACCATGGCTACTGAATTTAAACTTCCTGAAGTAAGTGAGGGTGTGGAATCTGCAGATGTGGGACAAATCGCTGTCGCTGTAGGGGACACCGTGGAACAAGGTCAGGTTCTGATGGACATCGAAACTGACAAAGCCGTTGTCCAACTCGAATCGCCGCATACTGGTACTATCGCAGCCCTGAATGTGTCAGAAGGGGACTCAATCGCCATTGGTACGGTTCTGCTTTCCATTGAAGAATCAAATGGTGCTGCAGCTCCAGCCGCTGATACAGACAGTAAACCAGTTGAAACACCGCCGGCTGAAACAAAGGCAACTGAACCAGCCAAACCGGAACCAACAGAACCTAAACCTGAAAACAAACCGGCGGCCGCTCCTGCTGTTTCACAGTCGGCGCCTGCCCCCACTGCCGGACCTTCTTCAAGTAAAACACCCGTTCCTGCAGGACCTGCCACCCGGCGGCTTGCCCGTAAGCTTGGTGTTGATTTGCAGTTGGTAAACGGTTCCGGTCCCGGTGGTCGTGTTAATCAGGAAGATGTTGAGAATTATGTCAAAAACCTGATCGCCGGAGGAGGAGCTTCTGGTGGCGGAGGCGGGATTGCTGTTCCACCACTGCCTGACTTCACTCAGTTTGGTGAAGTAGAACGCAAGAAATTAAACAAGCTCTCGCGTGTTTCTGCCAACAACCTCAATCTTTCCTGGCAGATCATTCCTCATGTAACACAACATGATTTGGCTGATATTACCGATTTGGAAACGGCACGAAAACTGTTTATTTCCAAACCAAACTACTCTGGTCCGAAAATCACAATGACGGCACTAGCTATGAAAGCAGTCGCCATTGTGCTTCAGGAGTTCCCTGCATTCAATTCCAGCTTCGATTCAGAAACCAATGAAGTCATATACAAAAAATTCATTAATATCGGGGTTGCCGTCGATACGGAAAATGGCTTGATTGTCCCTGTTGTCAAAGATGTTGATAAGAAAAACATTATTGCCATTGCTCAGGAAATGACAGAAATGGCAGTCAAAGCCCGTGACCGCAAACTGGAAATGAGTGATATGCAAGGGGGAACCTTTACCATCACTAATTTGGGAGGATTAGGCGGAACCTCATTTACTCCGATAGTGAATTATCCGGAGGTCGCCATCCTGGGCATGTCTCGTTCTCGACATGAATTCCAACTAGTCAATGACAATCCGGTTTCCCATCTCGTGCTTCCATTATCGCTTTCCTACGACCATCGAGTGATTAACGGTGCAGAAGCAGCACGCTTTATTGTGCGTATCTCCAGTCTACTTTCTGACCCTTTCAATCTGCTGGTTGACTGCTAAGAAATCAACTCGCCTAAATTGAAGCTTAATAAATCAAAAAAAGGTTAACGAATATTATGTCTGGATCAGCAACCAGAGAAACAGATATTGTGGTCATCGGCGGTGGTCCCGGCGGTTATCCTGCTGCTTTCGATGCCGCAGATAAAGGCTTCAAAGTGATCATGGTCAATGACGATGTCGCCCCCGGTGGTGTCTGCCTGAATCGTGGTTGTATTCCTTCCAAAGCGCTACTACATATTGCCAAACTCATTAATGAAACCAAAGAATCTGCTGCATGGGGAGTTTCTTTTCAAAAACCCGAAATCGATATCGACAAATTACGTGAATTCAAAACTAAAGTGGTTACACAACTGACAGGTGGTATCTCCCAGTTGGCAGGTGCTCGCCATGTTGAAATCGTAAAAGGCTTTGGACGCTTTAAAGACTCCCATTCTGTGGAAGTCCTGAAGTCAGATGGAACAACGGAAATCATTGGATTTAAACATGCTGTTGTCGCCACCGGTTCTTCACCAGCAGTTCCTCCTGTATTTGATCTTGATGATCCACGAATTATGGATTCCACAGGGGCGCTCGAATTAGCTGATGTACCTGAAAAATTACTTGTTGTAGGTGGTGGCTATATTGGTCTGGAAATGGGCAGCGTCTACGCAGCTCTTGGGTCACAAGTGACCGTTGTCGAAATGACCGATGGGTTACTTCCTGGAGCAGACCGTGATCTGGTACGACCACTACAAAAGCGCTTGACCGAAAGCTTTGCTGCGATTCACTTGAATACCAAAGTTGAGAAACTTACTCCTGACAACAGCGGGATTATTGCTGACTTATCCGGTGAAGGAGTCGAACCTCAACAGACATTCGACCGTGTACTCATTTCGATTGGGCGTCGTCCAAACAATAAAGGAATTGGACTCGAAAACACCAAACTGGAGCTCGACGAGCTTGGATTCATTAAACATGATTCCAACCAACGAACAACGGAGCCTCATATTTTCGCGATTGGAGATATCGCTGGCGAACCCATGCTGGCACACAAAGCAACACGTGAAGCAAAAGTGGCCATCGAAACGATCGCCGGTGAACCAGCCGAATTTGACAACATTGCGATTCCGGCAGTTGTCTTTACAGACCCCGAAATCGCCTGGTGTGGTATCACTGAACAAGAAGCGAAAGATCAGGGACTCGATGTAGAAATCACGCGGTTTCCATGGGCCGCCTCCGGTCGGGCACAAACACTAGCCCGCACGGAAGGACTCACGAAAATGATCTTCGATAAGAAAAAAGGACGTGTCTTGGGAGTCGGAATCGTTGGCCCTGGCGCTGGTGAATTAATCGCAGAAGGAGTCATGGCTGTTGAAATGGCGGCAGTCGCAGAGGATGTTGCTCAAAGTATCCACGCTCATCCCACGCTCTCTGAAACCTTGATGGAAGCAGCGGAAGGCTTTATTGGACAAGCCACCCATATGTATAAACCTAAGCGAAAAAAATAATTTCGAAACGATTCATTTTCATTCAGAGGCCATGAGCGCCCAATGAAATACTGTGATCATTTAAAGGGACAAGAAAAAGGGCGTTGATGAATGCGGTTTCATAAACGATCTACCACGCCTTCCTACTTCAGTCGTCGCGATCAAGTCCGACTCTTCAGACTGGTCGCCGCGATTGGTGTTATCTTTATAGCAATGCATTTTGCTTCCAAACCAAGTAATTGGTATTGGTTAACGGGTCGTCCACAGAATGAGCCTGCCAGTCAGCAAACCAATATTCCCAAACGTGAAATTGACTTCAGCGTTAAACAAGAAGCAGAATTGAAACCAGATGAATTTCGATCGGAACTCAAGCCTAAAATAAAGCTTCCCGACACAGTCAAACCACAACTGAAAAATGGGGAATACGATGTACGCGTTGATCCCGAAATCCTCAAATCTGTTTCTGACAGTACCCTTGGTATCCGCAAACATGAAGCAGGCGCGCTGTATTATCTACTCGCAAAAGCAGCTTCGATTCCACAGAACGTTTTGGAACAATCAGCTGAGCCTGCACCTCCATTTGTTGTTGTCATGACAGAATCATCTAAAAACCGTGGCCAACTCATGACAGTCAAAGGACGGCTCAAAAAACTCACTTCTCTACCTGTTAGTGAAAATTCTTATGGAGTCCATTCGCTTTATGAAGGCTGGTTTTTTTCGAAAGATTCCGGAACTCATCCCTGGCGCGTGCTCTGCACGAAACTTCCAGAGGGAATTCCCCAAGGTGCTAATCTCAAAGAAATGCCAGCCGTACAAATTACCGGTTATTATTTTAAAAAGTATGGCTATCCATCAGCGGCAGGTAAACTTCAGACAGCCCCTCTATTGATTGCTGGAAAAATCCGCTGGTTTCCCCCAACAAAAGCACAAACGACTTCGTCAACGGGAGCGGCGAAATATATCATCAGTCTCTTTTTGATTATCAGCATCACGCTGGCATTTATGGTCTGGAGATTTTCGATCAATGACCAAAAATTTGCCCGCAGCAGAACAGCAAAGCTGATTCAACAACCTGATATTTCCCTGGAAAGCTTGAAAGATATCAAAACAGTAGATATCGGCGATGCACTCAAACAGATGCAAGAGCAGGACAGCCCTCCGTCTGAACCGCCTGCCGACCAAACCAAGCCAAAGAATTCTTAGTTTTGAATCCACAAATGCTCTAGGCTACCTGCAAACTGATCGCTTCATCAATGGCCGCAAATACTGCATCACAAAGTTGATGAATCAATTCGGCAGGCATACTAGGCGCCGGCATCAGAACCACGACATCTCCCAACGGTCGAATAATCACTCCATTATTTCGGGCAGCTAAAGTGACTTGATGCCCCATTCGCCTGTCCGCGGGAAAAGCTGCTTTTGTCTTACGGTCTGCTACCAATTCGATCCCAACCATCACTCCTTTTTGTCGGACTTCGCCTACGTGTGGATGATCGTGAAGTTCGGCCAATCGCTGAGACAAAATCTTAGTATTCTCTTTGACATTTTCGAGTGTCTGTTGTGTATCGAATAATTTTAAAGTCGCGAGAGCTGCTGCACAGGCAAGAGAATTACCAGTATAGGTATGGCCGTGGAAAAATGTTTTGTAATCTTCAGGTGCTCCCTCGAATGCATCAAAAATCTCATCGGTCGCCATAGTCACTGCCAGAGGTAAGTAGCCCCCGGTGATGCCTTTCGCCAGGCAAAGAAAATCAGGAGTCACGCCTTCTTGCTCACAAGCAAACATCGTTCCTGTACGTCCCAGACCAACGGCAACTTCATCAGCAATGAGTGGAATTCCATAGCGAGCTGTCAGTTCACGCACACGTTTCAAGTAACCGGGAGGGTGCATCAGCATGCCAGCAGCCCCTTGCACTAACGGCTCAATAATAAACGCAGCCAATCTCTGGTGATTCTCTACAATCAATCGTTCCAGCTCCTGATCACAATATTCCAGGTAACCTGATTCTGAATATCCTGCAGGACAGTGATACGTTATCGGACAAGGAATTTGAACTGATTCAAATAATAGCTTGCCGAAAATCTCATGAAAGATCGACATCCCCCCCACGCTGACAGAACCGATGGTATCACCGTGATACGCGTGCTGCATACAGACAAATAAATCCCGTGGTTGATCATCCGGAGTCTGTTTCTGAGCCTGATATTGAAACGCCATTTTCAGAGCGATTTCAACTGCTGTCGAACCACTGTCGGAATAAAACACTTTCGTCAGTTTTTCTGGCGTTCGATTAACTAACTCTCCCGCTAACTCGATGGATGGAACACTTGCCAGTCCCAATAAAGTCGAGTGCGCGATTTTATCCAATTGCTCTCGAATCGCCTGGTCGATTTCGGGTACACGGTGGCCATGCACATTACACCACAGTGAGGAAACGCCATCCAGATAGGCACGCCCCTCATTATCCTTTAAAAAGAAACCATCACCGGATTCGATCATAGGAACGTTTTCGTCCCGGTGCGATTTCATCTGTGTGAAAGGATGCCAAACATGTTCGTTATCGATTTTTCGTAATTCTTCTGACTGCATGATAGACTCGACTCAATTTCATTTTTCTGTTTTATATAAGCAGAAAGAGCCACGATAATTGACCGTGACTCTTTCACTAATTCGATAATCTTTCATAGACTATTCAGGCAACAGATCGCGAACAACATCCCGTTCGTCACGCAATTCCTGTAAGGTCGCTTTAAATTTATCCTGAGCAAAATCATCATGCTCAATACCTTGGACGATTTTCCAGGTTGTCCCATCACTGGTCAATGGATATCCGCAGATCAGTCCTTCATCAACACCATAACTCCCGTCGCTACAGACGGCCGCGCTGAAACTCTCGCCTAACGTTGTAGGAGTTACGATACTTTTCACAGTATCCAAAGCGGCATTTGCAGCAGACGCAGCACTGGAAGCACCGCGTGCCTTAATTACAGCAGCTCCGCGTTTCTGCACGGTTTCAATAAATTCACCACGCAACCAGTCATGATCTTCAATAATCTCAGGCACGGGACTTCCATGAATCATCGCATGATAAAAATCAGGAAACTGTGTCGCCGAATGATTTCCCCAGATATTCATATTCTTTACAGCAGAAACAGGCTGCCCTGCTTTGTTGGCAATCTGAGATACCGCTCTATTCTGATCCAAACGCGTCATAGCATACCAACGGTCGCGGGGAACCTTGGGAGCATTATGCATCGCGATCAGACAGTTTGTATTACAAGGATTTCCCACCACAACAACACGCACATCGTCTGCTGCTGCTGCTTGGATCGCTTGTCCTGTGCTTGTGAAAATAGGACCGTTGATACGAATCAAATCGCCACGTTCCATACCCGCTTTTCGAGGAATACTCCCAACACAGATTACGAAATTACAGTCAGCAAACGCATCTTCCAGATGATCACTATCTGCTTTCACAACCCCTGCTAAAGTAGGGAATGCACAGTCTTCCAACTCCATCTCGACACCATCTAATGCCGACAATACAGGGGGAACTTCAACGAGATGCAGAATCACAGGCTGATCGGGACCAAAAATCTCCCCGGATGCCAGACGAAACAACATAGCATAACCAATTTGGCCAGCGGCGCCTGTCACCGCAACTCGGATCGGATGGTTCATCTCTTAATCACTCCTTAACAATGAATTTTGCTCAATGCATATACTTATAAGCTTTATATTGACTGTTTTTTAACTACCCTCCGGCTGATCGGCAACCGTCCCAGAGCAACAGTTTCTAATTTCTACAGACTCGTGAGAATTGAAGAGAAAATAGGGACACAAAGCAGCGAAATAGCCAATTCTACACGCTGAAGCACCTTTGAGCCGAAAACCCGAGATCGTGCTCACTGATTGGCAAGAGCGAAACCGCCAAGAGCTAAAGCACTCGCAGCCAGTGATGCCAATAGGATTTTCACCCAACTATATGGACGCTCTCCGTGTACCTCACCTGTCGCCGCATTGACGGCCACTTGATACAGCTTGTCCTTATATTTGTAGGTCATCAGCCACAACGGCAGCAAGAGATGCTTATAGGTGATCGCATCATA
>JAJDEK010000039.1 GCA_029259875.1 Planctomycetaceae bacterium | reverse complement strand
CCATGAACAGTAGCTTTTTGCCTGGCATGGTATATTGATAGCCATAAAGCAATCGCAAATTGGCAAATTGCTGCCACATATCGCCTGGCATTTGTGAAAGCAATGAGCGTTTGCCATGCACAACTTCATCATGGGACAGAGGTAAAACAAAATTCTCTGTAAACGCATAGATCATTCTGAAGGATAGTTCTCCCTGATGATGTGAGCGGTAGATCGGATCGAAGTGCATATAACGGAGTGTATCGTTCATCCACCCCATATCCCATTTCATATTGAATCCCAAACCACCGTTGTAGACTGGGTGCGAAACGCCACCCCAGGAAGTCGATTCTTCCGCGATAGTCAGAATTCCAGGATACGCTCCATGCAAGCTGGTATTCGAGTTTTTCAGGAATTCAATCGCTTCCAGATTTTCGCGTCCTCCACTTGAGTTTGGTAGCCATTCTCCTTCTTCGCGCGAATAATCCAGATAGAGCATGGAAGCGACCGCATCAACTCGAAGACCATCAAAGTGATACTTATCAATCCAGAAATGAGCACTCGATAATAAAAAGTCGCATACTTCATTTCGCCCGTAGTTAAAGATGTAAGTGCCCCAATCCGGGTGAAAGCCTTTCCTCGGGTCTGCGTGCTCGTAGAGGCAAGTTCCATCAAAGCGTCCCAGAGAATGACCATCTGTGGGAAAATGGCCCGGAACCCAGTCAAAGAGCACACCGATACCTGATTGATGGCAATAATCGATAAAGTACATCAGATCATGGGGAGTACCAAATCGACTCGTCGGTGAATAATAGCCGGTGGTTTGATAGCCCCACGATCCATCAAATGGATGTTCGGTAATCGGCATCAGTTGAATATGCGTGTATCCCATCTGATGCACATAGTCGACCAGTTGCTTAGCAAGTTCACGATAAGTAAAAAACTGGCGGCCATCTGTAGGGCGTTTCCAGGAACCCGGATGAATTTCATAAATCGAAATGGGCTTGTCATGCCAGTTCGTTTTTTCTCGTTTTTCTATCCACTCTTGGTCCTGCCAGGGGAAATTCTCAAGATTATAAACAATCGACGCCGTCTTAGGACGGAGTTCTGAGTAAAAGGCATAGGGGTCACTTTTTTCGAAAAACTCCCCATTCTGACCACGCAGACTGAATTTGTAAGCTTCACCCTCAGAGATGTTCGGAACGAATCCGGACCACACACCGGCATCACTGGATTCTAGATAGTGCTCGCCATGTTTCCAGTGATTACTATCGCTGATGATACAAACTTCTTCTGCGTTGGGAGCCCAGACGCCAAATCGAGTTCCCTTAATACCATCGACCTCTTCAAGGTGTGCTCCCATTGAATTATACATAGTACAGTGCATTCCAGTCTTAAGTGCATGAAGTTCGGCGGATGTAAACAGAGGTCGGCTGGCTCGGGCTTCATTTTGTTGGCCCTGCGAGCGCCAAGGGGCCTTAGGCCGATCTCGACTTGTTTCAAAATGTGAAGATTGACCCATTAAAGTTTATATTTCACCATCCGTTTATGTGAATCGACAAGCTTACCAGGCAGCGCAAATAGATAGAGTAAGCTTGTTATAACAAGATTTCGACCAGATTGTTACTCTTCCTTAATGCGGTTTTTCAGCCACGAAAAGTTCCCGCAGACTAGTCCCACTTCAGCTTGAGTGGGGGAAAGCATGTCAATCTATTCTAGTCGTAACTATTATTACGGCTACATAAATAAGGGTGGTCAGGTTGAATAATGCACTCAAGTGGACCGCAACATGAGTGAAATTCGCAATTCCGTCAAGCTTTACTCAAGTGGTGCGAGCGATTGCGAACTATAATTCACAGTAGTTAATTTTTGTAAACCTATATTTCTGATCGCGCTTCTTACACTCGCATTGAGACGTCTTTCAGTTAAGGATTGTGTTTTGTCCATTCATCGTAGTGCTCTGTTGATCGTAGGACCATTCGTTCTGATTACAGGCTTTTACTTCCTGACTTTTTCTGGAGCTCGGGAAGGAAGAGCCTCATCGAATGCGGTTCGGCTCGGTGCGCCAGAAACCTATTCGTCAGCACCAAACATCAAAACACCCCAGCCTAAAAAGCTCTTTCAGGCAGAGTGTGAAGCACAAGCAAAGCTGATACAGGAACAGATTTCGATTCCCATCAATGTCTTGGTCAGAGCCCCTTATATTCTGATGGGAGATTATGATACACAAACGTTGGATGCACTCCATCAAAAAACAATCCTGCCGACGCAATATGCGTTGAATGTTTGGTATTTTGATCGTGAGCCAGACCAGCCCATCACGATCATTGCACTTTCCAGTCAGGATCGTTACCAACAAGTGGCCTTTGATTTGGATCGGAGAAAAGTCGGTTCGTACTATGGGTATTTCCAATCCGAAGAGATGCGAATCATTCTCAATCTGACAACGGGTAGTGGGACCTTAGCGCATGAACTGACTCATGCGTTAGCCGAGATTGATTTTCCCAAGATGCCTGAGTGGTTTGATGAAGGATTGGCATCAATGCATGAGCAGTGTGAATTTTCAGAAGCGGAAAATCAACTGCTTGGCAGTTCAAATTGGCGCGTTCAAATTTTGTTATCTGCGTTGGATCGTGAGCAGCTTCCTCCTTTAAATGCGTTGGTTCAACAAACCAGAATTGGTAAAGAACGGGAAGCACTTACCTATGCACATGCTCGCTATTTCTGTCTCTATCTGCAAGAGAAAAGGCTGCTTGCTCCCTTCTATCGGAAATTGCGCACGAATGCAGAGTCCGATCAAACCGGCCTGCAAACATTACAGCAGGTGTTGAATGTCACTGATCTGTCTGAGATTGATCCTGATTTTCAAAAGTGGTTAATCGGTTTTCGCACAAAATCCGATAAATAAGCGAGGCGGCTGACATACTTGCCTACACAGAGAATATTTCTGTCCAAAGCTACAAAAAACAGTTCTCTGAAATAAATGCTGCGTTCCACCATTCTCCGGTTTTTATGATCGCTCTATAATCAGAGTTTCTGTTTGCTGATCATTTTACCTATGGTAATAC
>JAJDEK010000380.1 GCA_029259875.1 Planctomycetaceae bacterium | reverse complement strand
TCTTACGGTTTGGCACTAGGGCTCGTGGGAAGTGGGGTTGGTGTTGCTGTCGGGTTGTTGTTTGTGAGGTACATTAACGAGATCGAAAAATTCATCACGTTTATTACGGGGCGGAAAGTTTTCGATCAGCGTATTTATTATTTCCCGGAAATTGCCACGCATGTTGAACCGATGATGGTCTTCTGGGTGGCCATCGGTGCCATGATCATTGCCGTGCTGGCTAGTATATTGCCTGCACGAAAAGCTGCACGATTTCATCCAGTGGAATCATTGCGATACGAGTAGTGTGAGCGTGTTTCAGATAAAGAACTAGTTGCGTTTGTTGTTTTCCCGTTTATGTCGAGTATGAATTCATGACCGAGACCATATCAATGCCTCAACCACAGTTAGCGGCGATTGCCGTCGAAAAGGCTTACCGAAAAGATAAGCACAAGGTCCCCGTATTGCGCGGAATCGATGTTGAAGTGAATAAGGGTGAGTTTTTGTCGATCGTCGGTCAATCGGGATCGGGAAAGAGCACCTTAATGCACCTGTTCGGCTTGTTGGATACTCCCGATGTGGGAGAAATTCATCTGGAAGGCCAACAGATTGATGACTTACCCGAGCATGCCCGTGATCAGATTCGTAACCGTGTATTCGGATTTATCTTCCAGTTCTATCATTTACTGCCTGAATTAAATTTACTGGAAAATGTACTCTCGCCGTTGATGATCCGTTACTCCACTTGGGAATACTGGAAAAACAAAAAACAGTTCAAACAAGATGCGATGGAGATTATTGAAAAAGTCGGCCTGTCTCACCGTATCAAACATCGTCCCTCGGAATTGTCCGGAGGAGAAATGCAACGTGCCGCCATCGCCCGGGCGTTAATTGCTAAGCCACAGATTCTGTTGGCTGACGAACCGACCGGAAATCTGGATAGTAGTACCGGGAAAGAGATTATGGAACTGCTGACCAACTTGAATGAGCAAGAGCAGCTGACTATCATCATGGTAACGCACGATGATTTGATTGCAGCACAGGCACATCGAACGGTTCGCTTGCGGGAAGGTCAGTTCGAAACACTAGGCAAGCACCAAAGTGCTTCCGTTCCTGCCTAGTAACAAACGATCAGAGGCCTTAGTTTTGTAGTCGAACCAGAATCGCTTGCGTTGTGTCAATGGCAAGAGCCACTGCACCTGATTGTGCTGTCTGAAATGGATTTCACTGAATTCAAAACAGTATGGAAATTCCACCCAAACCAGCCAGCCCCGTCTTGGCCTAATTTGAGAATGGTAACAAATTCTAATGTCAATTTTAGTGTATATTGACGGAAAGCTGCTTCCCAAAGAAGAAGCGAAAATCAGTGTGTTCGATCACGGCCTGCTATATGGTGATGGCGTGTTTGAAGGCATTCGAGTTTACAACAAAAAAGTGTTTCTGATGCAGGAACACATCGACCGACTCTATGAGAGTGCCTTGGCAATTCGTCTGGAGATTCCCCTTACGAAAGCCGAAATGGTTAAAGCAATCAATGAAACGGTTGCCGCCAATAAGATCGAAGATGGTTATATCCGGTTGGTGATTACCCGCGGCGCTGGCTCGTTGGGTCTCGACATCCGACGCACGAGTAACCCCCAGGTTATTATCATTGCTGATACCATTTCGTTGTATGATCCACAACTTTATATCGACGGTCTTAAGATTGTGACTGCTGCTACTATTCGAAATCATCCGGCGGCTTTGTCGTCGCGGGTGAAATCATTGAATTATTTGAATAATATTCTAGCAAAGATTGAAGGCACAGACGCCGGTTCCATTGAAGCCTTGATGTTGAATCATAAAGGCGAAGTCGCAGAATGCACGGGCGATAATATTTTCATTATTAAAGACGGAGTCGTCAACACGCCTCCCGTCGATGCTGGTATCCTGGAAGGCATTACCAGAAACGCTGTGATCAAGCTGGCAGAAAAATCGGGTATTACCGTGGAACAGTTGCCATTCACGCGACACGATATTTTCATCGCTGATGAATGTTTCCTGACAGGTTCTGCTGCAGAAGTGATTCCCGTCGTTGCCCTCGATGGTCGTGTAATCGGTGATGGAAAACCAGGGCCGATTACCAAAGATTTAAACGAACAGTTTAAACAACTCACGCGTGAGTAATTTTCCTGCTCGTGTCATTCGTTTCAGTAGAATTAAAATTACGATTGACAATTTCAGGAATTCTTTTGCACACAAAAGCGCCTTGAATGCAGGGCGGTTTTTTTCGTCTTGACTCTAACATGCAGATCAAGAAACTGTGTGATCTGCGTCGCGCGCGTGGAAAAAATTCTTTCGTAGTGAACTTTTCCTAGCTGTTGATCCCGTCACTACAAAACCCCCTTTGTTTTTGAACATTCTGATATGAACAGCGTGAACCGCTTCAAAATACATAGCCTTTTGGGGTTGTTATCAAACTGCCTCACACGCACTTCGCATTGGTCTCGTTTCATTTGACTTCTCTTTCAAGTGTTGTTGACGTCTTGTCACCGCTTGACTTGTTTGTGCCATTCGAGATGATTTTTCATTGTCCTCGTATACCAATGCATTCGGTGCAACATGCAGGCCCTATGCTTCCTTGTTTATTCCGGGATGAGAGATTCAATTGTAAAACAAACGGAGCATGCCCTTAGACTTGGCATGGTGCTATTGCATTGTTCCAGATACTTGGATCGATTCGATCCAGACCCCATTATATCTGATGTCAATTTACATTCAGAGATGAATACCCGCTGAACTTTCGTTGCATCAGCTTATTTGTGTGTTAGGATAGGAAAACGTGAATCGGCGCGATCGGTTTGCCGTCTTCGTGTGTTTATTCTTTCAGCGGAACCGTAAATTGCCTGTCCAGTCTGGAAAATTTCTGATGCGAATCTTAAACCAAACAATTGTTTGTTGCTTATGCGCAAGTGCTTTACTTTTGACAGTTGGTGCAGAGGAAGAACCTGTAGCGGTTTCAGCTACTACAGGGAAGACAGATCAGAAAGCCGTTAAACAAGCACTTGCCGAATTCAACTCATTGATTGGTGGCTGGCGTGGCGTGGGCATGATCAAGCGAAATTCCCGCCAGGGAGCCTGGTCGGAAAAGGCTGAATGGATTTGGAAATTCAGCCCGAACTCCACCGGTATTGCCTATCAGATCACGGATGGCAAATTTCTTAAATCAGCTTTGCTAACTTATGATCCACAAAAGAAAAGCTATCTTTTGTCTGCCGTATTGCCTGAAGGAGAAACACGCGATTACACAGGCAAATTGAGTAAAGATACGTTGATCTTAGAATCAGCGCCTGATAATAACGGGACAGTGTATCGTATTTCCATTAGACGTCTGAATGAGAAACGGACATTGGTACTCTTCCAGAAACGCAATCAGGGACAGTCATTTTATTACCGTTTAGCAGAGGTTGGTTATACAAGAGCAGGCACCCGATTGGCTGAATCAGGGAGTGGTGGTCCAGAATGTATAGTGACTGGCGGCGCTGGTACGATTCAAGTGAGCCATCAAGGCAAAAACTATTACGTTTGTTGCAGTGGATGTAAACAGGCTTTTGAGGAAGATCCTGAAACATTCATTGAGGATGCGAAGAAAAAAGCAGAAGCACGCCGCAAGAAGAAATCCAGCCAGTGATTTCGGTTCCTTGAACCAAAAGGCTATTTCGTTTTTATCAGAAGTGTTCCAGTGAAGAGCCCAGTTCTCCCGCGGTTGGTTCTTCCAGGATTACTTCGGTATCTGTCAAATCAGTGCGGGGTAAGAGGATTCGCTCTTCTGCCGACGATTTTTTCGATATGGGATTTAACCATTTGGGGAGCTTAGAAAAACGAGAAGGTTCTTCTAATTTTGTCTGTAAGATTGTCGGTTCTAATTCAACCGGTTGTTGTTGAGACACATTTTGAATGGAAGAGGGTTTCTCTTTTTTGGTATAAAACTCCAAACCAAAAAAAGGGGAGCGGCCATTACTGTCCATTCGGAACATTTTATTGGCAAGCCCTTGGCACCCGGTTTGTGTACCAATCATTAGCGTGCTGATACAGAGAACCCAAATTAGTCGCAGCCCATTCATTTGTCGACTTATTCCATCCTTGT
>JAJDEK010000379.1 GCA_029259875.1 Planctomycetaceae bacterium | reverse complement strand
ATATCTCCCACAAATGAAAGCCAGTACTCGTGCGATGTGGAAGCTGTTTTTTATTATCCCCATGCTTGCCATTGTGGCTTGGGAATTTCAACAGATTGCCCTACGTCGGGTTAGTTATCCAACTGTCTTGGCTGTTTTTACAGTCGGTGTTTTGTCTGTAATTTTTATCAGCGCTTCTCATGAAAATACACTTAGCCCCCAGATCTCAACCAGTTTTTTGCGACAGTTGATCATTCTGGGCTTATCGCTAATTATGGTTCTCTGGTACAGCCATCGTTTTAAAAAAGAGCATGGCCATCGAGTCGTTGAAATCGCATTAGTGATCGCGTTATCTTGTTTGCATATCGTTTATGGAGTTTATTCGGTCCCGAAACCTAACCCGGCGGGAGAACGATTACAGCAATTTGAACATCAACTTCGTTTGACTCAGAATGTGACGGACTGCATTCTGGTGAGTAAAGACGATCAGCCCCCACTAGAATTAAAATTTCTACTTTTTTATCTTTGGGGGGATATCAACTTTAAACAGATCCAAGGTGTGGTTCTTCCACAGGATCTAGATTTACCAGAATCAGAAAACGCTATTTCAGCAGCCACTCCTGCTGCAGAAAAACAGGTGATTATTCGCTGGGCAGCCTCTCCCATTGCGTTAAGAAATATCATAAACGCAGGATTCGTTTTAAAACCAGTGGCTTCACCCGATGTTTATAAACAACAGGAACTTCAGGCAGATCTGGTAACCAGATCTCCACAAGGTTTTTAAGTATAGATTTTTTGATTATAGTGATTTTTACTTCGGAGCAATGAATATGACCCGCCTTGAATCGACACTGACTAACGCTCTTTCTAGCCTAAAACCAAGTACTCTCTTGATCGGGGTCTGCATGTTACTGTTGAGTTCAGTAACTCACGCAGCAGAACCGGTACAATTAAAAGAATTTGGTGATGAAAAATGGTACAAAGGAAACCTACACACACATTCATTGTGGAGTGATGGCGACGATTATCTGGAGATGATCGCTGACTGGTATAAAACACACGGCTACGATTTTCTCTCTTTTACAGACCATAATGTGTTAGCACAGTCAGAGCGTTGGACAGTTCCTGAAAAGAATAAAGGCAAATTACACGCCTACGAAGAATTGAAAAAACGTTTTCCTAATTGGATCGAAGAACGGAAAAATAAAGAGGGGCAGATCGAAGTTCGTTTACGAAAATTTCAGGAAGTCGCAGAAAAACTGGGAGAACCGGGGAAATTTTTGCTCATTCAAAGTGAAGAAGTCACTGACCGTTATAAAAATATGCCCGTGCATATGAACGCTACGAACTTACATTCATTACTGACTCCATTGGGCGGAAAGAGCGTCTATGAAGTCATGCAGAACAACACCAACGCTTTGCTCGCACAACGTGAGCGAACGGGACAGTCGATGATGATTCATTTGAATCATCCCAATTTTCATTATGGAGTCACTGCTGAAGAACTCATGAAGGTGATCGGCGAGAATTTCTTCGAAGTTTATAATGGCCATCCAGGGGTTGCTAACAAAGGGGATGAATCGCATCCCAGCACTGACCGGATTTGGGATATCATTTTGACCAAGCGGTTAGCTGAGTTGGATCTACCAATGATGTATGGTTTGTCTACAGATGATGGGCACAACTATCATAAAATACCCAGTCGCGCGAGTGAACCTGGCAGAGGTTGGGTCGTCATCTTATCGAAGAAACTTGAGCCCGAAGCGCTTGTGGATGCAATGGAAGCAGGGCGGTTTTATGCTTCATCAGGAGTCAAACTCAAATCAGTGACCTATTCCGATAATGGCATAGAGATCGAAATTGATCCGGAAGAAGGAGTGGAATATACGACTGATTTTATTGGTACGCTAAAAGGTTATCCCAAGCAGGGGATTCCCGTCTTGGACAAACGGGGTCATGAAGTGCATGCCACAAAACGCTACAGTAAAAAAATTGGTGCGAATTTGAAGACAGTCAAAGGACCCACTGCCAAGTATAATTTTAACGGCAAGGAAATTTATGTGCGGGCCGTCGTTCGTTCTTCAAAATTGCATCCCAATCCGGCACAGACCGGAGAAGTTGAGCGTGCCTGGGTTCAACCAACAAAAGGACCGGCTACTTCGCAGAAGTAGCCGCATCAGTCGGCTACTTAACAGGATTATCAGCGATTCTGCTGGCGTTTGTGACAATCAGGGTTTGTCGGTTGAGCACCTGGTTAGATTCTTCGTCATACACCGACGTTTCGAGTTTCGCAATTCCGAAGGGAATCTGGTCACACAGCCAGAGATCTTTGCGGTATCGCAGTTCTTTTTCTGCCTCTGTTTTTGCAGCGATGATGACCGAAACCTGAGAAGCTGCCAGTTGGCAGCGAAAGGCGTCGTTGCGCAGCGGCGTAAATAAATGCCGAATCTTTCCCGCGTTATATTTACGGGGGCGTGGCATGCCGTAAAAGAAACGGTAAGCGGCGTTTTTGTCTGCCTGGCTGACTTCTGGGGTGGGCCAACGCAAAAACTCTTTTGGCCACTTGCCAGCTTCAAAGGCAACCATATCGATGGTGTACTGTTTTGTTTCTACTTCCGTGGTTCCCAGGAATCGAGTGACCTGAATCGTACGCAGTTTTTTTGTCGCATCCTTTTCGAGCGAGGGTTTCACAGTGAGAATGAGTTTCATTAAGCGACCATCAATGCCTGGTCCTGTGAATTCGACATATGGTTCTGGAATCTCTGTTGTCGGTTCAGGAATAGATGAGAGCCAAGTTGTCATCGGGTGGTCAAGTGCCAGGGGGCGTTGATCATAGTTAATCCAGTCGGATTGTTGTAACAACGTGAATAGCCAGGGTGCGCGCCAGGGATTATGTAACGGATAATTAGCTGAGAATACCGACCCCACCAAGCATACGGTTCCAAGAACCTGTAACCATCGTTTGTGAGAAAACTGATCCAGTAATGGAATCTTACTGATCAGCCAGAACGGAGTGAGCCACAGCATCCAGCGTAATGCAGAACTATTACCGCCATAGTTATAGTTGCCCGTTCTGCTTAGATAAAATCCGAATACAATGACACTGAGGGCGATGCCGATCCATAACAGGGGACGTAGCACATGCGCTGTCGTTTTGCTGACAAAGAGCCAGGATATCAAGGTCAGCAAATATATCGGTGAGAGTGAAAAGATACCATGATGCCCGAAGGTACAATGGAAAAAATAAACCAGAGGTGAATCCAGATTGCGGTCAAGTCCTTGTGGGTTTTTCCAGTAGCTGGGAATGCCACGATATTCGTAGAGATATTTTTCGGTTCCATAATACAGATAGAACGGTTTCCAGCCACCCGTTGCCGCATAGGTTGTTCCGAAGAATCCAATCAAGGGTAACAGTGCTGCGGGTATAAAAATAAAGCATGTCAAACGGGGGTTTGCTTTGAAGAGGAGTCCGAAGACAATCAAGCCAAACAAAGCCGCCGGCAACTCATTACAGCAAGTAAACATCGCAAAAAAACCGGCCAGCAAAAAATAACGTTTCTTCTGTTCCTGATCCAGAAGGATTCTCATGAAAGGATACAAGGCAAAAACAGCGCTAGAGGCGGCAATAGAATGATTGTTTAACGTCAAAAGAAACGGTGTTAACAGTGTCGCAAAACAACCGGCAATGACCACAAAATAGCGAGTGAAATCGTTGCGTGCATACCGTTCCACCATGGCGCAAATCAGAAACAGGGCGATGATCATTGGTAGCAGGTTAACCACTACTAAAATAATATGAGCCACATCATACAAATTCTGATTCAGATTAAGGTCCGTTGTGGTTTTGATGATCCAATACAGACCGGCAACCATCGTCGGAAAAAGTGGCGGTTTGGTTGAGTAAAAATGCCCTGCATGCCGGACCTTATCAATACTGGACCAATCCGTTTGATCGTTGATTAAATCAATCTGGTAAGTCCCCTGT
The DNA here is from genome assembly GCA_029259875.1 of Planctomycetaceae bacterium. Classification (GTDB taxonomy): domain Bacteria; phylum Planctomycetota; class Planctomycetia; order Planctomycetales; family Planctomycetaceae; genus Gimesia. The sequence continues at coordinate 3,171 of JAJDEK010000379.1, read as the reverse complement.
TCCACCAGAGACCAGACAGTGCACCACCGCGAACGATCATTGGCACTTTGCAGAGGCACGCTATTGAGAATCGCTGCCAGACCTTGTCCCGTTGTCACTGCCAACAATAAAACATAGACGAGCCAACGAAGCTTTCGAGAGCAAGTCGCCTGTTCCGGTAGTTCTCCAGGAGCCATTGGTGTCGAAGTGGTTGATGTTGTCATAAATTTGGGACTGTTTTCGAAAAACGCATGTCAGTTTTTGTTGCTAAATGAGAGATGAAAAAGCGGAACACAGCGCGCTCCTACGTCATCTCAGCTTGCAGATTATAGAAAGCTACAATAAAAGCAAACGGGGAACAGGTGGCTTTGCACCTTGTTTTTTGTTTTTTCTGCAAAAAGCGTGTCTCAACAGGTAAGATGATTCAAAGATCAAGCACAGCGAGACTATGTTTGCAGGAGAGTGACTTAGAATAACTCGTGAATTGGTGCCCCATTTTCGATGACGGGAATGGGACGTCCTTTGTCATCTACATAATGTGTATCCAGGGGAACTCCCATATATCGGTAGATGGTGGCGGCGAGATCTCCGGGACGAACGGGACGATGTTTGATATTGGCGCCGTCCTTTTCACTCGCACCGATTACCTGCCCATGATTCAAACCACCACCCGCCATGCACATTGACATCACAACGGGCCAATGATTGCGGCCATCAATACTTCCCTGAGTTCCAGAAACGGGAGTTCGTCCAAACTCGCCCATCGCAATCACCAGTACCTGATCTAGTAAACCACGTTCTTCGAGGTCTTTTACTAGTGTGGTCAGTAAATGATCGAACAAAGGTAAAATCGGTCCGAGACCATTTTTAATACCGCCATAAGGGGGAACATTATCACCATGATTGTCCCACGTTCCGGAAGCCGTATGATAACTCAGATCGAGTGTTACAAATGAACTTCCGGCCTCCACCAGACGCCGGGCGAGCAGCGCCTGTTGACACCAGAGGTGTTTGCCATACCGGTCGCGCATCGACGTGGATTCCTGACTTAAATCAAACGCCTGTTGTACCTGTTGACCAAGCACCATCTCATAAGCCTGTTGACTGTAACTGTCGAGAGCAGTCATGGAACCGGCCTGATCAATGTCACTTCGCAGTTTGTCGAACTGTTGCATTAAGTCACGTCTGCTCTTCATTCGATCGGAAGAGAGGCCAGGGGCCAGTTGAAACATTTTTCCGCCACTCATTTTGCCGGTGTTTTTGCCTACCGAATCATATACGGGCAAATCGGCTGCATCGTTGGCGATGAACGGATCGTATTGTTTTCCCAGATAACCACCCCAGGCAATATGCGAATGATGCTTCATGAACGAGACATAAGGAGGCATGCCAGGATGATTGGCTCCATGGTGCTTAGCTACTATGGAAGCGATTGCCGGATATTTATCCCCTTTGCGATTTGTACGTGGGGTTGCTAGCAGATTGGCTGTCTGCATCACTTGATTTGGTTGATGGCTACTGAATTTAGGATCGACTGATCGGATCAGCGTAAAGCGATCCATCATTGCCGCCTGCTTGGGAAGCCGATCGCAAATGGTAATACCAGGAACGGAAGTTTCTGTGATTCCAAAGGGACCGCGGTTTTGAATCGGGCGATCCGGTTTGGGGTCCCAGGTATCAATGTGACTGGGGCCGCCGGTCATCCAAAGGAGGATCACGCTTTTTTTCGGCAGTGAAGATTTTCCGATAGACTTCAACTGGTCCGAGGCGCGTAACAGATTCGGTACGGAGAGACCTGCAATTCCTGCGAGCGAGGCTTTGAGCATATTCCGACGACTGCGTAAAACTAAACCTTCAGGAACCAGGGGATTGAAGGCAGTAAAGGCGTGTTGCCCATGAGTATTTGAATGTTGTTTGAACTTCATTACAAACTCAACTTCCCGATCTTGTATTACGAAGCACGCGCGGTGCGAACAGCTTAAATATTTAAGCTTCTTAAATATATCGTCATTCGTTGATGTGTTCAATACAATTCTAAGTTCTCACGGGAAAATAAGTTGAAAAAGAACAGGTTGAGAGTAAGAGAAATGGATAAAATCGGCTTATTTAGTGGGCCGGTTCAAAGCAGATCCAGTTCAGGCATGTATTTGTCCTCGCATCTGCTTTGCCAATTTCAACAGTCAATCGTCCATCGGCAACATCGACTTTCTCTTTTTGTTCCCGAAATGCACCACTGGCTGTCGTTGCATCCTTAATGATCTGATTGCCTTCGACTGTCACCCATTGTCCGGTCTGTTCGTGTCCTGAGTCGCCCACACAAACTGTCACCAGCCAGCGCCCGTTGGGGACTTTACACTCCCAGGTATCGTGGTCACGCGTAAAGAGAAATGTATCGCGATAGGATTCCGGAAGCACTTTGCGATGCCGATGATTTTGACTGATATCACGGCTCCATCCGAACCCACGTTTTTGATCGTATATCAATCCACGGTCAGTTTCAAAGACTGATTGCAGCGCTGATGTCTGTCCTGTGAAATTGATTCTTCGGGAATGGGCGGCATTGATTTTGTCCACCAATCCATCCTGATCTGCCGTCAATTTGGCTTGTTTCCATTCAATGGGTTCGCCGGGAGTGAATGGAGTGGGATCGTCGACGTCCAAAATACCATCGCTGTCTGCATCCTCAGGTTTCAGGCGAGGAAAATTTTGTATGGGCTGGTCTTTGATCAACTCCCACAATTGCTGGCAAAATTTTCCTCTACTAATTTTTTCAGAAATCTCCAAAGTCAAATCTGTTTGTTCAATGGTTCCCAGAGCCAAGCGTTTTGTTTCCCTTTGCCACTCAGCCGTTGCCCGGTCATCTGGTTGAAAATCGACTTTTCGCACTTCCATTGGGATTGCTCCGCGTGCTGCCAGACGATTGATGGCTACAAAGTGAGGATGTGACGGTGCCAAATCGCGATATGGCCAGATTAACACGGGCGTTCCTGTCTCGGGGGTTCCACACAACGCATTTCGTACTCGCTCCAAGTGCGCTCGATGATGGGGGATTTCTCGTGGCGGAATTCCATGACGCAAAGAAATAGCTGCGGTGGCACCGGCAGCCTGACCGATTGTGACACATTGATCGTGTAAGCGTATTGCCGCGCTCACAATACTGCTGTATCCGACGTTTTTTTGTGACCCCAGTAG
>JAJDEK010000378.1 GCA_029259875.1 Planctomycetaceae bacterium | reverse complement strand
ACATAAGTAGGAGACTCATTATCAACGGCTGGATGCGCTAAATGCTTTTTCCAGTGACCGGGTTTGTTCTGTGGATTGGCATACCAGAACGCTTCCTTACCGGGAAAACCAATAATCACAATATCCTGCCATTTGTCTTTGTCAACGTCATGCACAAAAGCGAAAAAATTATCCGAGTACCCTTTGATATTCCATTCTTTTACCGGGTAATATTCGTGTTTCGTTTTGAAATCGGGCCCTTGATACCAATACGGACCAGAGATCAAATCCTGATGACCATCACCATTGATATCACCGAAAGTGGCCCCCTCTGAATAGAATTTTTTCCCCAATTGCATGCGTTCAAACTGATGGACTATAAAATCCTCAGCGGCAAAGAGTGGAGAGGCAAATATCACGAGCAGCAAAAACAGGGAGTTACGAGCCATAATCTTTTCCCTTGGAAATCTGTTTTCAATTGACGATATAAATGGATAAAGAAATTCGTGTTTCAGTTCATGGTCTATTCTAAAGTGAAGGCAGGCAGTTTTTTGATCTCGCCTCCCGCCAACGCTGATTCGTGAGCCAAAATACCGACACTGGTCCAGTTTGCAGACAGTGGTGCGTTCGGCCAGGGTTCACAATCTTCGACTAGGGATTTAAGAAACGCATTCACCAAATGCGGATGGGACCCACCATGACCTGCCCCCTGTAAGAATGAGAGGTGCTCCTCATCATGAATCGCACGGGTAAATACTTGAATTTCCTCTGGTAACAAATGTGCGTAATCAGGTACTTCCACACGTTCAGGAATTTCCGGTTCTGGTTTCTTCGCTGTATGTAAGACCGGATCTTCCCCTTCAATTAAAGGCCATTCAAACGATTTCTTTGTACCATACACGTCAACGGACTCACGATATTGACGTGCCGTATCAAACAAGAACCGCCAGATGTGAGCTGCGATGTCGGAATCTTTGATTTTGATATGACACGTCTCAACGGCAAATTGGTTACCAGACTTCTCAGCAATTTCATCATTCACCGTACCGGAACCGAAACAGCTCACATACTCAGCACGACCGTTGACCATGCCCAACACAGGACTCACCACATGCGTGGCGTAATGCATGGGAATCATGCGCTCCCAATATTCGGGCCACCCCTCCATATCTTGCGGATGATTGGCCTGCATGTATTGAATCTTGCCCAACTCACCTTTGTCATACATCTCCTTGACGAATAGAAACTCCCGGCTGTAAACCACCGTTTCCATCATCATGTATTTTAAACCGGTCTCATTCACCGTGTTTACAATTTGCTCGCACTCTTCAACCGTTGTTGCCATAGGCACGGTACAGGCGACATGCTTACCCGCTTTCAATGCCTTGATCGACTGTGGTGCGTGATCGGGAATCGGCGTATTGATATGAACGGCATCTACATTCGGATCAGCTAACAATTCTTCATAAGAGGTATAACGCTTCTCAATTCCAAAACGATCACCAATCTCATTCATCTGTGCTTCCGACCGTTGACAGATGGCGTACATATTTGCGTAAGGATGCGCCTGATAAATAGGAATAAATTCAGCTCCAAAACCGAGCCCCACAATCGCGATATTGATTTTTTTCTCACTCATGATATTCCTTCTACGCTGCTATTTTCCCTAATGTTTGCCGATATGTACCGTCCCAACACGATGAACAAGTATTACTTCATTGTAAAAGGTCACAAATCAAGTACCATGTAAACTTGCGCATAATAAATTGTGATATTTCACTGAAGAAAAGCAGGTGAAATTCTATAATTACAGGACGATTAGACCATTTCTCCTGAGAAAGCTGTTCAAACTCCTTAATAATATTACATTTACGTGAACAAGCCTTTGATGCTCGTGCTGGCAAACTATGAAACAACGACCTTCTATCGCCTTACTCATCGAATCTTCGAATTCGTATGCGCGGGGACTATTACGTGGGATCATGTCTTACATCCACGAACATCATCCCTGGTCAATCTATCTTCCCGAACATGGAAGAGGCAACGTTCCCGTTAATTGGCTCAACAGTTGGCACGGCGATGGCATTATTGCCCGTATTGAAAATACCAAAATTGCGGAGGCGGTCGTCAATAGTGGCGTGCCCGCTGTCGACGTGAGCGCTGCCCGCTTAGCGCCTTCACTGCCTTGGGTTGAAACTGATGACCATGCGATTGCGGCACTCGCAGCTCAACATTTGATCGAACGGGGCTTTCAACACTATGCCTATTGTGGCGACCACCGTTTCAACTGGTCTCGCTGGCGAGAAGAACATTTCCAGCAATCTATCGAAAACGTAGGTTTTGACTGCCATATCTATCCTCACACAACGGGACGCAAAAAAGCGATCCCCTGGGAACGAGAACAGCAACGGCTCTCAGAATGGATTCTTCAACTCCCTAAACCAGTGGGTGTGATGGCCTGTTACGATATCAAAGCGCAACAGCTACTCGATGTGTGCCGCACAATCAATGTTTCCGTTCCCGAAGAGGTCGCTATCATCGGTGTAGACAATGATGAGATTCTCTGTAACCTTTCGGAACCTCCGCTCTCCAGTATTATTCCGAATACACATCAGACTGGTTATGAGGCAGCCGCTTTGTTGGATCAGATTATTTCCGGCCATAAAGTTTCTTCAGAAGCGCATTTGATCAAACCACTGGGTATTGCCACACGACAATCCACCGACATTCAAGCCATTGATGATAAATTGATCTCAGATGCCGTTCGATTCATTCGTCACCACACCTACGACGGCATCAATGTACAAGATGTTCTCAAATCAGTACCGCTTTCTCGACGGGTCCTCGAAAGCCGCTTTCAAAAAATCATCGGTCGTTCGCCTCACGAAGAAATCATGCGAATCCGAATTGACCGGGTCAAGCAGCTCTTGGAAGAGACCGACCTGTCATTAATCAAAATCGCAGAACGAACCGGATTTCAGCATCCTGAGTATCTGAACGTGGCCTTCAAAAAACAGGCTGGTATCACCCCCGGAGTGTATCGTCGTAATCAGAAAACACGAGACAAGATTCATTGAACGCTCCCGACAATGTCACAGTCAAATGATACATGTTAGTATCGCTAATTGACGGAAATCCTTTATAGAGAGCAAATGGGAGACACCTCACTGCATATTGAAATACGTTGAATAATCTTCAGAATTCATGCTGCCACATTTCATTTCCCGCATCAACTCGTATATTAAATAGAGACTAAAATCAGCCCCTTCACTTTTTCCTTAATCTCTTCTGAAAAAGTTCAAACAGTATGTCAAACATAGCCCCAACCCAGACGGTATCTGCTGGCACAAAAAAACGCATTCTCTCTCTGGACCAGTTTCGTGGCTACACCATCGCTGGTATGTTCCTCGTGAACTACATGGGATTTTTTGTCGTCTGCCCGGTTGTATTGAAACATCATAATACATACTGCAGCTATGCAGACACCATCATGCCTCACTTCCTGTTTGCTGTCGGATTTGCATTTCGGCTGACATTCGGTCGGCGGGTAAGAACAAAAGGAGCATTCTCTGCCTACATGCGCGTTGTGCGGCGTTTGCTGGGACTGGTGCTGGTATCACTCATTATCTACCGTGTTTCCCCTGTAGCAAAAACATGGATTGAATTACAGTCCATTGGCATATGGAATACGATTGCGGGACCTTTGAAGCGAACCTGGTTCCAAACTCTGATGCAGATCGCGGTCACGTCACTCTGGATCCTGCCTGTCATCCGAGCACGTGCATCAGTGCGGATTGCGTATCTGATTTTCTCTGCTGCCGCGCATGTTGTTCTGTCTTATTATTTTTATTTCACGTGGGTCAATTCTCCACCGAATGGCATCGATGGCGGACCTTTAGGTTTTTTGACCTGGACTATCCCTGCGATCATCGGCACTTTAGCATGCGACTGGGTTGTCGAAGCAGAAGGCTTACCACACGTAAAACCAATTTTGTTCTGGTCAATCGTGTTAATGCTGTTGGGCTGGGCTATCTCGTGCGGTACACGTTTCTATGATGTTCCGGCAGCAGAACAAGCAAACCCTATTCTTCAGAAACAGAAACTAGCTCAACATCCAGTCATTCCAGATGAGGCTCAAATCAAAGCCAAACAAGGAGCACCTATCACTGCTTATTTAGCAGAGCCTCCTTTCGTAAAACCACCTGGACAAGAGGAACGAAAATGGAACTACTGGATGATGAGTCAGCGCGCAGGCACACTCTCATATCTGTTCTTTTCAGCGGGGCTGTCACTGTTTGTGTATCTACTGTTTCATCTGGCCTGTGATCGGCGAGGTTGGGAATTGTCACTCTTTCGCACTTTAGGGACTAACGCCTTAGTCGCTTACATCTTGCACGACCTCGTAATGGAAGCCGTGAAACCCTTCACTACGAAAGACTCTCCAGCCTGGTACGCTTGGGGAAGCTTTGTGATCTTCTTCTGGATCACATGGCTCATTGTCCGTCATCTTGAAAAGAACAAAATTCATCTAAAATTGTGAGAATCACTCTCAGTTAGAACGAATGGTTGTCAAGAATTGATTCACTGCGCTGTTTAGGCTTTCGGATTGTTGTGAAATATCGTTGGCTGCACACAATAGATCTCGAGTCGAGTGATTTGTTTCTTCTGCAGTCACAGAAACATTCTGGATACTTTCTGTTGTTTGAACCGTCTTCTCAGCAGCATCTTCCACATTTTGATGAATTGTCGAAATGATCTGACTTTGTTCTGAAATCGAAGTGGAAATCGAATCACTGATCTCATCCACTTTTTGGATCGTACTACTTACAGTTGAAATGTTGGAAACTGCGTCGTTCACAATTCCCTGAATATGGCGGATTTGATCTGTAATATGATTGGTTGCTTTCGCAGTATCTTGAGCCAGGATTTTGACTTCCGATGCAACAACTGCAAAACCAGCACCTGCCTCTCCCGCACGTGCTGCTTCGATGGTGGCGTTTAATGCCAGCAAATTGGTCTGTTTGGCAATATCAGCAATCATTTTGGCTGCAGATCCGATGCCGCCAGTCGCTTCTACCAACCCCGACATGAACTCTTTAGCGTGTTCGCTTTCGTTGACAGCTTGTTGCACAACTTCTGTCGATTCTTTGACTCTAGAATCAATCAGTTGAATCGAGTGGTTCAACTGAACCGTGGACTGGGCTACCACATTCACGTTATGATTGGTTTGATTCACGGATTCCACTGCACCTGCCGTTTCCTGGCTGGCTCTTTCTGTGACTTGTTTCAATGATTGAACCGTCGCATGTAATTGTGTTGCTGCGGCTGAAACAATCGTCGATATCCCTTGAACCTCTTTCTCAAACGCGTCTGCCATATCCAGCCGCTTGATACCAGCTTGTTCGATCTCTTCTGCTTGATGCTTCATTTTATCACCAGCAGAGTTAATGACCTCCGAAGCCTGTTTGAAACTCCCGCACATGCCTTTCAAAAGGACTTTGCGGAAAAATTTTCCATTAGCAGATGCCGTAAGAGATGCTTTCGATTCTCTAACGAATGCATCGGTGTAGTCGAGAAGTCCATTAATAGAACGGATTGTTCGCTCCAAATCACCATCGACATCGACATGCAACAAGCGTGCCTCTAAATCTCCCTGTGAAGCAGCTTCACAGACATCAGCTAATTTTTTGATCCAGTGTCTGTAACGTTCCAGTTCTGCCCTCTCATCTACCGAGATTGATTGTACCGTATTATTATCGACTGCATTCAGTTCGGGAGTTTCCAGTTTTAACATCTGCCACCTCTGTTAAATCAAACAGAATTTTTCTGTTACGTAAATAATCATAGTGATTCGACTCAATCGCTTGGCTTGAATTGATGTACTCTCATTTCTCAAAGTGCGAAGACATATTCATCGTATTCAATTCCAGCTTCTTCTAACTGAGACAGCAAAGATTCTGTTGCTTTCTGCATACCAATCCGCCAATTAGAGGATGCGTCTTCAATGTGCTTGAGCGATTGATAAAGGGCTTTGACCTTTGAAATAGCTGCTGACTCGGGAACGCGACGGCTGGAATGATAGCCGATGATATTGCCTAAATCGTCAAAGCTGGGTGTGACATGCGCAAGCACCCAGTAATGGTCTCCGTTCTTGCAAAGATTAACGACATAGGCAAAGATTTCATTTCCTGCTTCTAGTGTGTCCCAAAGTAATTTGAACACACAGCGCGGCATGTCAGGATGCCGAATTAGGTTATGAGGTTTTCCCAGCAACTCATCTTCCGTGTAACCAGACACTTGAATAAAAGTGTGATTGGCATATGTGATTAGCCCCTTCAAATCTGTTTTACTGACAATGATTTCATCGTCAGCAAAAGTCCTCTCATAGCCAGTGGGAGCAGCGCGTTCCATTTGTTTCTTTTCCTGATTTCAAAAACAGAATTGGCTATGCCACAACAGCGTAGTCTCAACTAAATCCAAATCACCTGTCCACATATCGGACACCAACGTCATTATTAGTTTTCGAACCAAAACAAGACTTTGTAACAATAAAAAGAATACATTCTGAGTGATTTAACCTCAAAAAGTCCCACTTTTGAGGTTTAGGTCGGATTTAAAGATCAAAATGTCTCCAAAGGCACCATTTCTGGTCAGGTCAAGCGTTTCTCGAAAATGCTGAGAACTCCACTTTTGTGACCAAATGCATCCTGACTTTAACCAGTGAAAGTCAAAAAACGATAGCCTGCTTTACAGCAAAATAAGGCTTATGATCTAACGTATTTTATTCTCAGGCAAGTACGTAAAACAAAATTGAACAGTGAATTTGCACTCGCTTCAGGATGTTCTTGAAGAACATCGAAAGCCTAGATTTGTGAGGCATCGCAGTATAAAAAGAGGCTGATCTCAGATCAGAGTCACTGCTTTTTCGCCCTCATTCACTTTGCCAAGCACGTGTACTGGAAATTGGCTGGCCTGCAGTTTTTCCTGGACTGCCTTGGCATGTTCCGCACGCACGATGGCGACCATACCAATCCCCATATTGAAAACTCGGAACATTTCTTCTTCGTCAATGTTACCCAAGGATTGCAACCACTTGAAAGAGTCCGGAACTTCCCAAGCCGATTTTTTCAGCTCGACTCGTCGATTCGCAGGCAGAATGCGTTCCACATTTTCAACCAATCCTCCACCGGTTATATGTGCTAAACCGCTGAAAACAATTTGGTCCGGGTATTCTTGAGATACCGAATCGATGGCGGATACATAAATTCGAGTTGGTTCCAGCAACAGGTTGGCGACAGTACGTTGATTTAAATCTGCAATCGGATCATTGATCCCCAAGCCTGCCATTTCAAATACCACTTTGCGGATCAGGCTATAGCCGTTGGAATGAAAACCACTCGATTCCAAACCGAGCACTACATCACCCGCTTGAATCGCGTGGCCATCCAAGATCTGATTTCGTTCGACTACTCCTACACAAAAACCGGCCATATCAAAATCGCCATCACCATATAAGTCAGGCATGATAGCAGTTTCGCCACCCAACAAGGCTGCTTTGGAAAGGACACATCCCTTAGTAACGCCATCCATCAACTCGACCAGACGTTCAGGATCATCTTTACCTAATGCAATATAATCCAGGAAAAACAAAGGCTCTGCCCCCAGACAGAGACAATCATTCACACACATCGCCACCAAGTCGATGCCAATGGTATTATAAATTCCTGCTTCAATGGCAACTTTGATTTTCGTTCCTACGCCATCGGTTCCTGACACTAATACAGGATCTTGATAATTGCGCCCCGCTTTTCCTGATTCCGGATTATTCAGACGGAACAACCCTGCAAATCCACCGGGTAAATCCATCACGCGTGATTTTTGGGCGAGATGAGTCTTGGCGAGCATCGGATGAATTGAAGACATCGCTTTCTGATAGAGATCCAGGTCAACGCCAGCATCTTTATAAGTGGCTTTAGTCATGATGTCATCCGAAAGAGAGAAATGAACCAGAAATTGTTTCTATACCTCGCCTCTTTCCAGTAGAGGCGCTTGATTTCCTCCAGCATAGCAATCCACAGATCAGAAGAAAATCTTACGTATCGGTTATTTGAGAGCCAAGCCGGGAAAACCTTTACCGAAGCTAATTCTTCTAAAACTCTTTGATATGATCCTGACGTTCACTACATAGATAGAGGTTCCCGGAATAAGATTTCTGCAATTCAATCGAGCGAAATTATGTTTCACGCACAATGATGGAGATGAGGAGAAAACCTGCATGAAATTAGCAACTTTGCAAACGGAACAAGAGGCAAAAGTCGTCTCGGTAATGGACCAAGCCAATAAACTTACGTTTTTTGACATCCGCGCCGTTGATGAAAGCCTACCCCGTTCTCTCAAAGGAATACTGTCCTTGGAAGAGGGGCTGGAACGTGCCAGACAAGCGGCCTTACAAGCAGAACAAGCAAATAAACAGATTACCGGTACACTGCTTGCGCCGATTCCAAGTCCAGGAAAAGTGCTTTGCATTGGTTTGAACTATCGGGACCACGCAGAAGAAACCGGAATGCCATTCCCTGACGAACCGGTTTGTTTCAGCAAATTTTCCAGCTCAGTCATTGGACCTCTCCAGCCAATTCGCATCCCAGAAATTGCCAAAGAAGTCGATTACGAAGCAGAACTTGTAGTTGTTATTGGAAAATCATGCCGTAACGTAAGCAAGACGGACGCTCCACAATATATCGCTGGCTACATGAACGGCCACGATGTTTCAGCGCGCGACTGGCAGATAGGACGACCGGGCGGACAGTGGCTGTTAGGAAAAACAGCGGACACATTTGCCCCGACTGGCCCTTACCTCGTAACGGCAGATGAGATCAAAGATGCAAATAGCCTCCCCATCAAATTGACGCTCAATGGAGAGGTAATGCAAGATTCCAACACCGATAAATTTATCTTTACCGTAGAAGAGGTAATCCAATTCGTGTCTCAATTTCTGACACTCGAACCAGGCGATATTATCTTTACCGGAACGCCCCCTGGAGTTGGAATGGCCCGTAAGCCGCCTATATACCTTAAGCCTGGAGACCAAGCCATCATTGAGATACAGGGGCTAGGAGTATTACACAATGCCGTAGAGACGTGGAATTGATATCTAATGCCTACTCTGGAGCAGTTACTCGAACTGCTCGCAGACCGCGATCACTCTTTTCAGTTTCAAACTCAACAGTTTGACCTTCTACGAGTTGATCGAATGTGACACCATCCAGTGATGAAAGATGAAAAAAGATATCCTGTTGGCCATCATTAATGAAACCAAACCCTTTTTCAGTAATTTTTTTAATTGTTCCTGTGGCCATGTGAAGCCCATCCTCTAATCTTAAAAGTCTCTCGACAATAAAACGGAGTTCATTGTCACTCTGTAACTGATCACCACTTAAAGTCAATTAGAAATTCAAATGATGACACACTAAAAAATACGCATAGCGTATTAGAACACAAGAATAATGAAAGTGATTGGGGTCATGAAATGGCTCACCAAAAAGAACATTTTAAGTAAGCTTAGTTCCCTCAATCTAAAATTAGTGTGACAAACCCGAATCGAATTAGCAAACTGTTATATGGAAGTTTCTCATAAAAATTTTGAGAATTCTAAATATCTCAGCAACATCTATTCTCCAGTAAATCCCTTGTTTTTCTAGATTTATGCTTGACCTTTACTATACTTTTTGGCACTCCTCAATCGACAATTTTTTCACCCAATTTAAGTGCCTTAAACCACTTATTTCCCATAATCATGAGAGTGAATATAGTGAAATCACTCACGATAAAGTGAAAAATCTCATTCGTTTACTATTTTCAAAATGATTTATCACTTTAAATACTTTATGACTCTTGAAATCTGGTGGGTCTCATTTTTTAATGCTTCTAGACACTTGCCTGTTTTTAAAGGCAGGAAACGTTTGACTTATTTTTTAACAACAATTCGGAAGGGACAATACAATGTCTTTCACAAAATGGAGTCGGCTTTGCGCCGTGCTCGTTACTGTAAGTATTTCAGCTTGGACTGTCGGATGCGGCAGCCCTGCTTCTAAACCAGCTGACAAACCAGCAGTCGATGCCCCTGCTGGAGATGCTCCTGCAGAAGCTGGTTCAACAACCGGTGGTGCCGGTGCTGAAGTACCAGAAGGTGGCGAAGAGCCCAAAAAGGAAGAACCCGGCAGCTAAGCTTCCGGCTACCAGTTATCTGGTAATGAAGAGAAACAACTAAAAAACGCCCGTTAATAGAAACGGGCGTTTTTTTATTAACTTAATCAATAGCTCTACAAAGCTTAATAATGATTTCCGGAAAGTTCGCTCACAAAACCGTACTATTTCCCAGGATACGGATTATAATGAATTCGCTGTTTCCTATGAGTATTACATTGCTCTTTCCTTTCTGTGATACAATGTTTCTCATATTGATTGTCTATTGGGACTAGAAATCCCCTCATTCATTCTTCGATGTTAAAGGAACCCATTCGTGAAATCTGTATCCCTTCTTGTACTTTGTTCGTGTCTATTTTTGAGCACCTGTCTGCAAACAGCTGTGTCAGCAGAAGAAGCTAAGCCACAGGGGGAATGGATTCCGTTGTTCAATGGGAAAAACCTTGATGGTTGGAATGTGAAGATTCGTGGTTCTGATGTGAATGATAACTTCGGCAATACTTTTCGTGTGGAAGATGGCTTACTGAAAGTCGCCTATGACCAATATGATGAGTTCGCAGAAAAGTTCGGCCATCTATTTTACAAAGATTCATTTTCTCATTATATCATCCGTGTTGAATATCGATTCACGGGAGAGCAATCAAAAGGCGGACCCGGCTGGGCATTTCGTAATAGCGGGATTATGGTCCATGGGCAAACACCTGAAACCATGACGAAAGACCAGCGTTTCCCCGTTTCTATTGAAGTCCAATTACTGGGAGGCAAGGGTTCGGGAGAACGTCCGACCGCTAATCTATGCACTCCAGGCACACACGTTGTCATGAATGACAAGTTGTTCAAACCACATTGCACAAGCTCTCATTCTAAAACCTACCACGGCGATCAATGGGTCACAGTAGAAGTCGAAGTTCGTGGAAATGAAGTTATTAAGCATCTGGTTAACGGTAAAACCGTACTCTCATACGCGAAGCCTCAATTGGACAAAAAGGATGCGGATGCCCAAAAACTCATACAGAGTGGGTCACCAATCATGCTGGACAAAGGAACGATTTCACTCCAATCTGAAAGCCATCCTATTGAATTCCGTAAAGTGGAGCTCTTAAAGCTCAAACCATAAACATTCTGTCTGGGATTGAGAATCGATTTCAGTTAACCCCCGCCTAATTGGCTGCAAGAGTGGAGACCTTGTTTCAATACACAGAAATAGCTGATTTTGATGAACTTCAGTCTGGAACAAGTGCGTTCATTTACGAATACTATCATAGGTTAGCAAAATGAATGAATCCTGCTCGAACCTATGAAATACCAGCAATACAAAGAAAAAACGAAAGAAAGTAATACCAATGAAGGGTAGCCAGAAAATCATTGATGCCTTAAACAGTGGACTAACAATCGAACTGACGGCAATCAATTTGTATTTTATCTCATCAAAGATGTGTAAAGATTGGGGCTTCGACAAGTTGGCCAAGCACTTCTATGATGAATCGATTGAAGAAATGAAACACGCCGATCAAGTCATTGACCGAATTCTTTATTTGGATGGCGTTCCCGAAATTGCACGTTACGATGTGATCCGCGTAGGGCAAACAGTGGAAGAACAAATCCAGAATAGCCTGGAGCTGGAGACGAAAGGGATCGCCACCTATAACGGAGCGATTGAACTCTGCCATCAGGAAAAAGATGCTGGCAGCCGTGAATTGATGGATCAGATGGTTGTTGAATCAGAAGAAAGCGTTGACTGGTGTGAATCACAGCTTGAATTGATCAAGCAGGTCGGCATTCAGAACTACCTCGCCGAACAGATCCGGGAATAAGCGATTGCTAGCCAACCTGAACGGCGCACAAACAGCGTCGTTTGGATTGACCACAATCATCACATGACCCAGCCAGCAAGTCTTTAATTCGACAATGGCAGGCCGTGCAGCCTTTTCCTGCACCGCAGCCACGCATCACTTCATGAACCGATTCCGCACTTGTATCATCGATACATTGCTGGACATCGTCATGAGAGACCTTGAGACAATGACAGAGTAATCGTTGACGCGGCACAGATTCCTTAATCTGAACTGCTGAAGATTGCTCGAACTTGCTTGTAACGATTGACATATCACTTAATACCCAAGCGTTTGTGGCACTTTGTGTAACAAACGCTTTTTTGATTTTAGGTTTATCTCGTGGTTACCAAAGGGTTATGCAGGCAGGTGACTCTATAACCCTGTTCTCAGGCTTGACCTTGCGGCAAGTAGACTATGAGACTCAGTCTCAACTAGAGTTAGTATATCGGTTTTTGCAAAGCTGTCAACTACATTGAAAAAAGAAAATTCGACGTTGGAGGGTTTTACCAGCTAAAACAGCGCACAAAAAGTACTCAACCGAGAGTAAAGAGAGCTTTCACAAGTGGAAAAACCATACAAGCCGTTTTTGGTATGAAAAGAAGAATTCCCCACAATACCCAGTCACCCTACACAACAGACCTGCCTAAGAGCTTCCAACGGCTTAAGTTGTCTGTTTTTTAAATGCGTTATCCGGGTCTCGGAACCGATATCCCACACCACGTACGGTTTCAATGAGTTCAGAATGCTTATCCAATTTTTGACGCAACGCCCGAATATGGACATCAATTGTCCGCTCCAAAACCAACGCATCATCTCCCAATGCAGCATCAATTAATTCAGCTCGCGAGAAAACACGCCCCGGCTGTCTTACGAGTGCTTCGAGTAACTCAAATTCACTCCGTGTCAAAGAAATCGGTATATCATCGATCATCACTCGATGGCGTCGTCGGTCAATCATCACTCCCTGACTCACAATTGTGTCAGATGCTTCTCCATTGCTTTCACGACGCCGGAGCAAAGCTTTGATTCGCTCCAACAAAATTTTCACACTGAACGGCTTGGGAACATAGTCATCTGCCCCCAGTGTAAAACCAACAACCTGATCCGTTTCCTCTGACTTCGCAGTCAGCATAAGAATCAGCACATTACTGGTCACTGGGTCGGATCGTAATCTACGGCAAACCTCCAGCCCATCCATTTGTGGAAGCATCAAATCCAGAATAATCAGATCCGGTGTTTTGAGTTGTGCTTGTCGTAGCCCATCCATCCCATCCAAGGCAACAACGGCATCATATTTCTCCTGTCGCAAATTATATGCGAGAACTTCAGAGAGAGAACGATCATCTTCAATTACAAGAATGCGTTTCTTTGACATATCTTTTTCTTATACCACTTTAAGTTAAAATGAATCAGGTAGAAAATGTTTCTTTATGACGATGGCGGATAATTTCGCCTTCCGTTAAATAAATCACATCTTCGGCAATATTAGTCGTATGGTCGGCAATACGTTCAATGTGGCGTGCTGAAGAGAAAAAGTGTAATGCCGGTTTGATAATTTCGGAATCGGTTTGCATCAACAAATAAATCTCATTGATAATTTCCCGATTATAATCATCAACAATATCATCTCGCTTACAGACATCGCGTGCTTTTTCTGTATCAAAATCGATAAAAGCATCGATTGCATCACGAAGCATGGATACGGTGACTTTGGTCATGGGTTCAAGTGAAGAAGGAATGCGAAAGTTAGGATAATGTGAGAGCCCAATCGTCCGCTCTGCAATATTCACAGCCAAGTCGGCTATGCGCTCCAAATCATTGTTGATCTTGAGCACGGTTGCTGTTTCACGTAAATCGACAGCCACTGGTTGATGCAGTGCCAATATCTTCAAGCAGTCCTCTTCTATTTTGACTTCACTTTCGTTGATCGCATGCTCTTTTTCAATTACTTCATTAGCCAGATCAACTTGAACTTCGAATAGCGCACGACTCGCCTTAGATATCATCTCTTCTACAAGAGAAGATTGAGTGATAATCTCTCTTTCAAGCGATTCCATATCACGCTGTAAGTGTTTTGTCATTGGCTTATCCAAACCTGCCAGTAATATAGTCTTCAGTTTGTTGTTTTTTGGGATTCGTAAAGAGGTCGACAGTAGTCCCGGATTCCACCAACAAACCTTGATAGAAAAATGCAGCCTGATCGGAGACCCGTGCTGCCTGTTGCATATTATGTGTCACAATCACAATGGTATATTGTTCTTTGAGTTCAAAAATCAAATCTTCAATTCGCGCTGTGGAAGCGGGGTCCAAAGCAGACGCTGGCTCATCCATCAACAAAATATCTGGATCGTTGGCCAAAGCACGAGCAATACACAACCGCTGTTGTTGTCCTCCAGATAAATTCAATGCTGATTCACTCAAGCGGTCTTTTACCTCGTCCCAGAGGGCCGATCGCTGCAGTGACCGTTCCACAATCTCGTACAAATCTTTCTTCTTTCGGATACCAGCAATTTTAGGGCCGAATGAAACATTGTCAAAAATTGATTTGGGAAACGGCGTTGATTTCTGGAATACCATTCCAATCCGTTTTCGCAAGGTGACGATATCAGTCCGTGAGGAGTAGATATCTTGACCTTCCAGCAATATGTTTCCCTCAACTCGAGTTCCCTCAATCATATCGTTCATACGATTGAGACACCGCAAAAACGTCGATTTACCGCAACCAGAGGGACCGATGAAGGCCGTCACACAACATTCGGGAATGGAAAGCGAAATATCTGTTAATGCACGGTTTTCTGAATAATAAAACGATAAATCACGCACACTGATTTTTTCAGTGGCTTTTGCTAACTCATCGGCTGTCCGCATGCTCTTTCCTTCAGGAATTGAAGGGCGGACCATAGGTGCTTGT
>JAJDEK010000377.1 GCA_029259875.1 Planctomycetaceae bacterium | reverse complement strand
TTGCTTCAGCCAGCTTGTATCTGTCAGGTATGGTTTTTAATGATGTCTTCGACCGCAAAGTCGATGCAGAAGAACGGCCTTCACGCCCCATTCCTTCCGGACGAATTTCGACACAACATGCAGTTGTTCTAGGGGGGCTCCTGATGTTGGCCGGAGTAGGGGCAGCTCAAACTGTTGGCAAGCAGAGTCTGATTGTTGCCAGCCTGCTGGTTGTTGCCATACTGGGCTACGATAGTATTTTGAAACGAACATTCCTTGGTCCACTTGTGATGGGGATTTGTCGATTCCTGAATGTGATGTTAGGCGCCAGTGCTGTTGCCCGAGATATTAATCTTTGGGTCAAACCACAGCTACGAATCGCAGCGATCTTAGGTTTGTTTATTGTCGGGCTTACCTGGTTTGCTCGAATGGAAGCAAAGAACAGTCATCGCGGGCATTTGCTCGGTGGCACTTTGGTCATCAATGCGGGACTGGGTTCATTGGTTTGGATGATCGCAACATATCCCTGGCCACGTGAACTCAATTTAGTAATGTTGCTGACAGCACTGGGAGTGGTTGTCTTGACGATCAATCGCCGTCTGGTACAGGCTATATTAAATCCTGTACCTCAAAATGTTCAAATCGCTGTCAAAACGATGCTCTTTTCCTATGTGATGTTGAATGCAATTATCGTGTTTGTCTGGACCACAAATCCACAATACGCAATTCTGACGGCCGCCTTGCTGATACCTACGATTGTGCTTTCTCGCTGGATGTCAGTCACTTAGCTCGAATACTACATTGTAGGTTGGAAGCCCATCACCTGATAGCGTGCTAGTTCCAATGTATCCGCGATCTTAATGGCACTGATTGCCTCGTAAGAAAGCATTACTTTTCGTGCGCCGAGGGAATCAGGCTTATCGCGTTCAAACAACACAATTCCGTTCGAAAGTAAAAAATTCTTAAAGGGAACGGATTCCTGAAACGTGGTGACTATGATTCCTTGTTTGGGAATACTTTCCGGCCAATTCTCCAAGATAGAACGCCAACTTTCTGCACTTTGCATATGATCTCTCTTTAGTTAGTGGTTGATTATAGAACAGCCTTACAACGCGAAAGATAAGGTTTCCCTATTAAATGAGCAAGAGGAACCTTTAAATAACCTGAGTGTCTTTAGTTTTAGGAGAGAGCCTGTATGATTCAACAGCATGCGCCGTGCATGTGTGTTTTACATGGATGAGCCCTTTTCAGAGAATTATTTTCCTTGAATTACAAACGAGAACCAGCGGCATTACCTTTCGGCGAATTTGTGGCGATGATGGCACTGATGCAGTCGTTGGTGGCCTTGTCGATTGATGCAATGCTGCCTGCGTTAACTGAAATTGGTCAGGATCTGGGGGCAAAAGAAGTCAATGATAGCCAGTTGATCGTCACAATTTTATTTCTGGGACTGGCTTTGGGGCAAGGAATCTACGGGCCACTATCAGACACGATAGGCCGCAAGCCTGCCATTTATTTGGGGTTCAGTTTGTTTCTTGCGGGTTGTTTATGCTCGCTGTTTTCAACGGATCTTACGGTGATGCTCAGTGGACGGTTTCTACAAGGATTGGGACTGGCAGCACCAAGGTGTGTGATTGTGGCAATTGTCCGTGATCAATATGAAGGTCCAGCGATGGCGCGGGTGATGTCGTTTGTGATGACGATTTTTATTTTTGTGCCTGCGATAGCCCCAGCTTTAGGACAAGGGATTTTATTCGTCACCCACTGGCGGGCTATCTTTGCCGCATTATTATGTTGTGGTGTTTTGACTCTCATCTGGTTCTCACTAAGATTACCCGAAACTCTGACTGACGATCATCGTATCCCGTTTACCTTTGGGCGAATTAAACGAGGGATTTTTGAAGTCTGTTCTCATCGGGTTTCCTTGGGATATACGATCTCTCTGGGTTTGATATCGAGTGCGTTTCTTGGGTATTTAAGTTCGGCTCAACTGATATTTCAAAAGCAATATCAATTAGGAACTTTATTTCCACTTTATTTTGCGATTCTGGCGCTTTGTATCGGCAGTGCCTCTTTTGTGAATGGCAGACTCGTGATGCGTTTTGGTATGCAGAATCTTTCGCGCTGGTCCAAACGCATTTCCACAGCCATTTCCCTGTTGTTTTTTCTCTATGTCTTATCAAAGGCCGGGCACCCTCCATTATGGGCGCTGATGCTGTATATGATGATGATTCTATTTTGCTTTGGTATTATGTATGGAAATTTAAACGCAATGGCCATGGAGCCGCTTGGGCATATCGCTGGAATCGGAGCCGCTGTGACAGGGGCGATTTCCACTTTCATTTCTGTACCCTGCGGAATTCTCATCGGTCATAGTTATAATGGTACAGTAATCCCTGTTATTAGTGGATTTGCCATCTCGGGAGTACTGATTGTGGGTGTGATGCACTGGGTAGAATCAACAACGCATTCATGAGATTTTTTTCGATTGATTCCATCATATCAATTTTAAAATTCGGGTTTTGTAATGGGATACCAATTTAAGCAGGATGAATCACTGGCTAATGGAGTTCGTCGGATCGCACAAGAGCAATTGAGCCAAGCGATTCGAGAGTTGCAGAACCCAATGCGAGACCAACATACAGCCATCCATGAGGTTCGAAAACAGTTTAAGAAACTGCGTGGTTTGATTCGCCTTGTCCGTTCAGGGCTGGGTGATGAGTATTCCCGACTCAATGCCTGGTATAGTGCTGCAGGTCGCAGGTTGTCTCGCGTAAGAGATGCGGAATCAATGTTGGAATCGCTTAAAAAACTGCGTGCGCGTTTTTGTAATTCTGAAAATGCAGAGTTGTTTTCTAAATTCGAACGAAAATTTCTTTCTCGTAGACAGAATATCGTGAAAGAATGGATCGATCTAGATAGAGAGTTAGAAAAACTGTCAGAGCAACTTGAAGAAGCTCGACGCTCTGTTATGAACTGGACGATCAAAGGAGCGGCGGGGAAAATCATCACACACGGTTTGCAGCAAACCTATCAACAAGGCGCGAAAGCATTAAAAAAAAGCCACCTCTGCCCGAATGATGAACGATTACACGAATGTCGCAAAGCAAGCAAAAATCATCTTTATCATATGAGACTCATCGTCGATCTCTGGCAACCGGTGCTTTCTGCTCGCATCGTTGAACTGGATCAATTAAATGATTTATTGGGAGATGACCATGATTTGGTAGTCATGACTCAACTCATGCAAAGTGATGAAGCGATACTCGGATCACCTGCTGATATCGATTTACTCCTGAGAATGATTAAACAGAGAAAAGAGGAATTGCAATCAATGGCTTTCAAAATAGCAGGCCGTGTTTATGCGGAGAAGCCAAAAGCATTTGCGCGTCGCATGCGAGCTTACTGGAATCTTTGGCGGAATGAGAGTCTTCGCTAATCAGACTACGTCCTTTCAAGGTATCGTGTTACTCTTCTTGTATTTAGAGGTATTTCTGAGTACAGTAATTTCAACTGTCATGTTCATACCCTTGAAGCGGCATCTTGCGTTTCGATGTCTGCTGTATCATGCCGATTGAAATTTGGGGCCATCATGGATTCAATGGAACACGAAGAAACACAAGAAATTCAATCACAGGTGGATTCACAGATTAAGTCTAACCGAACGCCGTTGATTGTCAGAGTACTGGTGATTGTATTACTGATTGTTGTTTGCATTGGAATCTATTTCGAGCAAAGTAGCCAGCCAAATCAAAAAGAGAGTTCTCTCAAAGGCGATTTACAAAAATTAGGTTTGGCTTATCATGAATTTCATCGCGTGCGGGAACATTCTCCGACAAGTATGGATGAGCTAGTAGATTTCATGAACAACCCACCGCCACCCCCTAAGCAGACAAGCATCGTTCCCCCCGATTCGGTCTCAGTTGTTGTGATTCCGCCGTCAATACAAAAAATGATTCGGGAGGGACAACTCGTTGTTGTCTGGGATGCGCATTTAACGAATTCTGGTCAGGAAAATGACAAATATCTTCTTGCATATGTTAAGGATTCTGCAACAAATGGTGGTTTTGCCCTAACTGCAGCAGGACGCGCACTCGAACTTACAGCGGACGCATTTAAATCGTATTCACTAGCCACAACCGAAGTAAAAAGTGAAGATCAAATAGAAACCAGTGTTGGTGATTCCAAAAAAGAAGAGAACGAGTAATCTCCAATTCTCATTACGCTTCTGGAATTCGCAGAAGTGAGATCAACAGCCCACGTTTCTGTCCGTGGACTTCAGCGATTTCAGGCAAGTGGCCACAGACTTCAAACCCAAACTTTTCGTTTAAGTGCTTAGTACCTTCGTTATGGTCAAAGTGCATACCAACGAGTGTCGTGATTCCCAGTGCAGGGCAGGCGTCAATCATCTTTTGTAACAGAAACGAACCAAGTCCCTGTTTCTGGTGTGAATTGGCGAGGTAAAGACTGACTTCTGCTGTCTTGTCATACGCGGGGCGACCGGCATAAAACGAAATCATATAGATGCAGCCTACAATTTGGCCTTCTTCATCCACGGCGACCCAGATCGGACGTTTTTTGGGTGAGAACTGCTGAAACCATTGTTGGCGGTCAGCGACCGTAATAGATTTCGTGTCTGCCGTTGCCGTTCCAGCAGGGATCGATTGATTATAAATATCGACGATCGCTGGAAGATCTGCCGCGGTGGCATCGCGTGTCTTAATCATGATTAATTCCAATTTACTTTAACTGTCCCAGCATTTTCCGAGCTGCTTGTCCTAATATGACTGTATCAACGCCGACTGTGATCAGCGTGAATCCTTTATCTATATAGGGTTTCACTGCATCCACAGTCACACCGAAGATACCCAGAGGCATGTTATGTTTTTGGCAGACTTCAGTCACATGCTGAATGGCATTCACGACATCGGGATGATCGATCTCACCGATTTTTTTGAGGCTGGCAGAGAGATCGTAAGGGCCGATCAAAACAGCGTCGACACCGGGAACTTTAACGATCTCTTCAATGTTATTGACTGCGTCAATATGTTCGGCTTGCACAACCACTGTCGTATTGTCATTAGCGGAACCGAGATAGTCATCGAAAGAAAAACCATAACCGTGTGCACGTCCCAGTCCGACACCTCGGGTCCCCTGAGGAGAGTACTTTGAGGATGAAACAATTTTTTCCGCTAATTCTGGAGTGTTAACCTGTGGCGCAATGATCCCCGCGGCACCAAGGTCAAGCGCTTTTTTGATGAGCACTTCTTCCGGCGCTGCGAGTCTGACGAGACAGGGTAAAGTATGTCCTACGCGTCCTATGATTGTCTGCAGGTCTGATGCCGCATACGTACTATGTTCGGCGTCGAGAAACAACCAGTCATAGCCTACTTCAGACAAAATCTCAGCAGTTTCCGGGCAGGACAGGGTCACCATTGGTGCTATCAGCAGTTCGCCTTGTTTCAGTTTCGAGCGGAAGTTGTGTGACACGTTAAGATCCTCGGTTGATATGAAGCGGATTTATGTTTTTTCATATTGTATTTAGATCATTTTCTATAGAACCAGTTTGAAAACAATTATGCAGGTGAGATTGTTTCGTCTCTCCGCTCTCGGTATTCTGAAATGAAGGGTTATTTTATGATCTTATCAATTATAGATGTCAGGAAGAACTTCATGTCCAAACAAATTCATTATTTGCGATCATATATTTTGATATGCGTATTCACAGGCTTTATCGTATCCCCAATTTGGGGTAAAGACAAGAAAACAGAACCGACAAATGCTAAGGAAGCTGCTGCGAAAAAAGCAAAGCAGGAAGCGGATGTGAATCAAAAGTTTGCGGACTGGAAAGCGACACTTTCACCTGAGCAACAAAGCTGGGAAACGGTGCTGGAAGAGAACCTGGGGACATTTTATCTACCGATTTATAAAAAACAAAAGTTAGCAGGAAGAGTCGCCGCTTGGGATTATGTCGCCGATGATCCGAAGCTTCCTCGTGTTTTACTGATTGGGGATTCTGTTTCACGAGGGTACACATTAGCCGCACGGAAAGCACTTGCGGGCAAAGCAAACGTGCATCGCGCACCTGCCAATTGTGGACCGACTGCGACCGCATTGAAAAAATTGGATGTATGGCTCGGTAAGGGGAACTGGGACGTTATTCATTTTAATTTTGGAATACACGACCGCCGCACACTGCCGGCTGATTATGAGTCGCGATTAGAAACGATTATGGAACGACTGAAGGAAACCGGGGCCAAACTGATCTGGGCCAGCAGCACGCCGATTCCCGCCGATTGGAAAGAAGGGCCTGAGATGAAAACCGCGCTCGAGGAAAAGAACGCAATTGCAGCGCGTGTGATGAAAAAACATGGTGTCGAGATTGACGATCTGTTTACCTTTATCTCTCCTCAGTTATCTGAGACACAGAATCCCAAAGACGTTCACTTTAACGGCAAAGGGTACGACCTGTTAGGTAAGCAGGTGGCAAAGCAGATAGCGGCTACTTTAACGACGAAATAAATTTCTCAGCATAGATGTCGATGCTTGCCAATGTAAATTACTTCGAGAGCAACCAGTACCCGATGCCAGCGATCAGGCAAACACCGGCCAGGACGGAAGCAGCGATGAGTATGTTTTTGTGT
>JAJDEK010000376.1 GCA_029259875.1 Planctomycetaceae bacterium | reverse complement strand
TTTTCATAATACCGGGGGGGCCGAGGGCTGTTAGCTGAATTGGTTCATTTAGACTTTGGGCTGGTGTCACAGCCCAGGTTGCACCAGGGAGACCTAAAGATGTATTGTTGAAAGCAAGACCTGAGCCAATACATCCTGCATAGTCATTTCCCCCTTTGGTGAAGTTAACATTCACTCTTTGAAGATTACTATAAGTGGTTAAGTTCATATTGTTGCGTCGAGAGGGGCAGTAATATGCAGGGATATTTGACTGAGTCGGCGTGAAAAGTGGGGTGAAGATATCTGTAGGGAGTAATAGAACACCGTTCCCATAGACATTGCGTTGAAAATTCCATAGGTCGTAAACTTGTGCTTGCTCAAGCTGAGGTAGAATATGGAACATCCAGCTAGTCCCATGACGTCCTGAAGCATTAAGGAGTGTCCCTTCTGTAGCAAATGCATAAGTACGATTTGAGGCACTGATTCCACCATCAAAAGTGGATGTTAATTCTCCAGGAGGAAAAGTACCATGTACGTCATGGTAATTATGAAGGGCTAAAGCAATCTGTTTTAGATTATTCTGACAGCTTGAGCGGCGAGCTGCTTCACGTGCCTGTTGAACTGCTGGTAAAAGCAAGGCAATGAGAATCGCTATGATTGCAATCACAACTAGCAACTCAATCAACGTGAAGCCTCGAGCAATACGCGTTTGATTTCTACGCATGGTCTGTCTCCTGAAATGGAAATTAGTCTATAGAATAAGTCCTTCTGATCTTTGGGCACTCATCAAAACTTCATACTTTCAAGCGTCTTTAAGCAAACCTAAAAAGGTTTATTTATGATGGAGATACAGTTTAGTGTTTTAGTTTGTCTAAATTTTAATTTAGTATGTCTAATTTAAAGGGTATCAATTCTGGAATAAAGACTCAAGAAAATTATCCTTATTTAGTCATTGTGAACAAAGATATCCCGCTTTAATGCGGCTACTGGCATGACTTTAATCTTGCTGTGAAAGACTATTTCACAAGCGGCGCTGTTTGTGCTTTCGTTGTGACTCCGGGCGGTAGTTCCATGATCTGGATGCTGCGGAACTGGATTTCTGCCCCTTCCGATTCAAGACACAGATAACCTTTCTTGACCGAAGCTTTGCTCACGCCATTGACAAATTTGCCATTCACGGAAAGTTTGACAACGCCATCGACGCAGACGACATCATAAACATTCCATTGCCCTTTTCCTTTACAGCGATTTTCAATCGACTTACTACGAGAGCCACGAGGGTTATCAGGAACTGTCTTCAAACCATTGGCGCCAAAGAGTTCCCCGTGCACGTAGGCAATGGGAGGCAGGGTACCATCTTTTTTCTTATGGAGATTGACCCACTCCAGTTCCAACATCTGAATTTCCATGCCTTTGGGTAGACGTCTTCCTTCAGGAACCGTGCCTTCACTCCAGGCGAACACGCCTGAATTTCCACCGGCTTCCATGTGACGCCATTCCACGTGGAGCAGAAAGTTTTCGTATTGTTTATCGGTTCGCATCACACCAATGGGATGACCTGTGCAAATCAGCATACCATCGCGAACGAACCAGGTGTCTTTGTCAGTATTGACATTCACCCAGCCGCTGAGATCTTTGCCATTGAAGAGTGGCTTATAATGGGGGAGGTCCTCAGTATGACCGACAATCGGGGTACAAAGCAGAGTCAGAGTAATGCAGAACAATATTGTGATGATATTTTTCACAGTGGGATCTCTCCTGTTGGGAAGTCTTCTGTATGTGATGCAAGTGCCATTTGTTGTGTTCAAACACAAATAGCGATCATACCGGCATCAAAAGTGTGAAACAAGTTGTTTGCTGCGGTTGAAGAAGCAATTTGTGTATCAGGTAAGTTCCACAAGACGCTTGCCTTCATCGAGCAGATATTGCGGCCGTCCCCGGGGATCGGTAATAGTGACCGCATGCGGATCAATTCCCAGGTTATGGTACAGCGTGGCGAAGACATCTTTATAATCGACGGGGCGCTGAATCACTGTGCTGGCAGTACGGTCTGTTTTACCGATGACTTGTCCCGTCTGCATGCCTCCACCGGCGAGAATCGCGGGGCCGACACGCGGCCAATGATCGCGGCCTCCTTTTTTGGAGTTGATACGAGGCGTACGCCCAAATTCACCCCAGGCTACGATTGTGACATCATCCAGCATCCCACGTTCTTTGAGATCTGTGACCAGAGTTGTGAGACCGTGATCCACAATGGGCAAGATTTGGCGCAAGCGATCGAAGTTGCTGGTATGAGTATCGAAATCACTAATGGAAATACTCACGCAGCGCACTCCGGCTTCGATGAGCCGTCTGGCTAACAGAAATTTTTTAACTGCATCCGGTCCTTCCATTGTATAAAAACGAGGATCAGCTTTACGAGCGAGTCGGGAATAGCGTGCCAGACTGGTGGGATCTTCTTTCGAAAAGTCCATCGCATCAGCCAGTCGACCCGATGTTAAAATGCTAACCGCTTGTTGAGAAAAACGGTCCATGGCATCCATCATACCGCTCGAATCCACTTTGCGTCGAATCGTATCCAATTCTGAGAGCAAGGTCGTTCGGTTTTCCAGCCGCTGAATGCTTAGCGAAGGATTCAGTTTCAAGCTGACTTGATGGTCTGTTCCCAGTCGTTTAAGTTCGCCCTGCATCCCTTTTTCAAGCTCACGTTTGAATAACTCTGAGATATCCGGGCGGAACGGTTGATGTGCGGGACCTAAAAAACCGGGACGCGCACTATTACGGACTAAACCTCGACCCTGCATGATATCAACAAAAGAAGGGGCGCGATCTTGAGGTGAGCCTTTGAGTTTGGAAATGACAGATCCCAGTGCAGGGCGACCTCCTACCGAGAGCATGTCTTTTTTTCGAAAACCCGACTGACACTGAAACGCATCGTGAACACCGGCAGATCCAACCAGGGACCGAATGAAGGCAAACTGATCCGCGTTGGCTGCCATGCGCGGCAGCATTTCGCAAAGTTTCAGACCCGACACATTCGTAGCAATGGGTTGAAACTCACCACGAATTTCCAAAGGGGCTTCGGGTTTTAAATCGATCATATCCATATGCGGAGGGCCACCATCCAGATGCACATTGATGATGGCTTTCTTCGATGATCGAATTCCTGCCTGATCTTCAGCCCGCAACAAATCGGCCAGAGCGAAACCCGTTAGCCCGAGCGCTCCTGCCTGAAGAAAGGCACGACGCGAGCTGGTCTGATTTTGCTGCGCTTGTGAGCTTATGAATGACAGCATCGCTTCCCCTTCTATTCAGATAGGGCA
>JAJDEK010000375.1 GCA_029259875.1 Planctomycetaceae bacterium | reverse complement strand
TGCAACAAAAGGAATGTGAGCAAACTGTGGTAATTCATAACCGAGTGCCTGATAAATCAAAACCTGGACCGGAGTATTCGAAAGATGCTCTTCTGCGCGAATCACATGCGTGATCTTCATGCTAGCATCGTCAATCACAGTCGCCAGATTATACAGTGGTGTTCCATTGGCTCGCAGAATCACGGGGTCAGACATAAGGCCCGCATCGAACTCAACATGACCACGCACGGCATCATCAATATGAATCTTCTGATCCCGAGGAACCAACAATCGTACCACTGAAGGACGGCCTTCTGCTTCATATTGTTCTTTGTCACTCTCAGAAAGTTCCAGTGAACGACGAATATTTAGATAGTTTTGTTTTTCATTCTGAGCCGCTTCCCGGTCGGCCTGAATTTGTTCGGGTGTGTCATAACATCGATAGGCTTTGCCTTCCGCCAAGAGTTGATCGACGGCAGCCCGATAGAGGTCGTTTCTTTCCGACTGAAAGTAAGGGCCATTGTCTCCGCCGACTTCTGGACCTTCATCCCAATTCAGTCCCAGCCATTTGAACGCCTGCAGAATGGGGCCAAGTGCCTCCGAAAGGTTGCGTTCCTGATCAGTGTCATCGATGCGAAGAATAAATTGTCCACCGTTGTGCCGCGCCCAAAGCCAGTTAAATAAAGCAGTACGCATACCTCCAATATGCATGTAGCCTGTTGGACTGGGGGCAAAACGAGTTCGGACGGTACTCATAAAAATGCTCTTATTATTTCTCTTTGCTGCTGAAAATTAGAGGATTCCTGCAATATGAAATGTGCCATACTTGAAAGTTTCGCACAGCAATCATGATCGGGACGACCGATCATAAAAGACCTTCGCTCATTCGACAAGTATCTTTAAAGATTCAACTTAGCGCAATATTACGTTTTCCTCAGATTATCCTCTAGCGTACCGGTCTTGACGCTTCTCACTATGCGACCTAGCATTTCCGTATGAAACGTTTTTTACTAGTTCTGTTTGTACTACTTCTCCTGCTGGGAGGAGTCGCAGGAGGCCTTTATTGGTCCTCTGCTCAAGTTCCTGAATTTTATCAGGCGGCACTTCAGGCACAATCTAAGCCTGAAGTCAGACAGCAAAAAGCCAAACAGTTCGTCCAACGCTCGATGCAACTGGTGAATGATGTACACAATCATGAACCACAATGGTCTCAGGAATTTAGCGAACAGCAGATCAACGCATGGCTTGCAGAAGAATTGCATCAAAAATACAACGAATGGGTACCCAAAGGGGTTTCTGACCCAAGAGTGAAGTTTGGAAAGGATCAGGTCGAACTGGGATTTCAGCTCTCTTTGAAAAAATGGTCGGGCATCATCAGTCTGAAATTTAAACCCTGGTTACTGAAAAAAAATCGCCTCGTTCTTGAACTCGAAAATGCGCGCGCTGGCTTACTCCCTATTCCGATTGAAGAAGCAATCACAGATTTGATCCGAGAAGCACGGAAGGATGGCTGGTACATTGAATGGGGACAAAACAATGGCAACGATGCCTTGATCGTGTATTTGGATCATGGCAAAAATGAACTGCCCGACTTGACGGCTCTAGCGGTTGAACCAGGTCTGTTTCGTATTGCCGGTAAAGCGAATACTGAAAAACAGTAAACTGCTTTAAAAAAACGCCGTGTAGTTTAGAGACCACTGGTTTTCATTTTCCATTTTTTTCAGCGTCACTCTTCCTGCCAATTCTTCGCCTGTCATCAACGCTACAATGAAACCATCACTGCGTTCCAGAAGCGAAAACGTCCCACGGTCCCACTGAAGAACCTCACCTCGGTCTCCAGAGACTGGCCCTTCGTAATCTAAATATTCTAACCGATGATCGGGCAATTCTTCAGCGACCAAATCGATCGATGATTCCTCCAATGCCGGATCAATGACCGGTGGTGCATTGAGACGCCAAGTTTTGAGCACGCCCTCTTCTTCTAACATCAGGTCCCAATGCAATTCAGGAAAATCATGGCGAAGTATCACAAATTGTTGCATAAATTGTCTCTATCAGGAAATCGTTTGATTAATGAGTTGATCCCAGTGATGAAAATATTGTGTTACAGAAAACCGCTGTGTCACTTCTAGCGCATTGACGGCAAATTTCTTTCGTAGTGTTTTATCACTCATTAAATGCTTGAGAGTATTCGCCATTTCAGGAACATTTTCGGCTGGTATTAATAATCCATCGATTCCTGCTCGAATGATCTCAGCCGGACCACTCTCGCAATTAAAACTAATACAGGCTAACCCGCGTGACATTGCCTGTAACAATGCATTCGGAAATCCTTCATATCGTGATGGAAGTACAAACAGTTCTCCCTGATCCAGAATGAGTTCAGGATCTGCCACCCACCCCATCAATTCTATCTGTTCCTGCAATCCACGTTCATCAATGGATGACTGCAATGCTGCACGTAATGGTCCCTCTCCTAAAATACGTAATTTCCAATCTGGAAACTCGCCTGCCAGTGAAGCAAACGCATCGATTAACAAGTCAAATCCTTTTTCAGAGGAAAGCCGTCCCATACCCAAAATCACATTTGACGGTGATCGTGCGTTGAGAGTTTGTTCTGTGACTACCGGAACTTGCGACGAACGGGGAATGGGGACCGCATTCGGAATGACTTCGATTTGAGACGATCCCATCCAGGATCTGAAGAATTCAAAAACTCCGTGCGTCTGAACCACTAAAGCAGCCGCCCGTGGATATGTTCGTTTCCGTAAGAAAGACCACAGACGCCCGATCGGATGATGCCGCGGGTCGGAACGTTCGGATATTAGAACGGGCCAATTCGCTTTTCGCGCCGCGAGAAGCGTCAAAACGTTCATGCGATCAGTTAGACTGATGACAACATCGGGCTGAGACTCCGTAATAACTTCCCGCAATCGCCTGACACGTTGCCTGTTATTAAACACAGCTTGAATCAGGTTCTGGGAGTCTTGCATGACTCCCAGTGCGTAACGTTGAACTTCTTCTGAAAGCGTGAACGTATCTGTTTCCGAAGAATCCAATGTGATGAGCGTGACCAAATCCCCAACCTGTGCCCAGTGGTTCGCCATCATAGCAGCCACACCTTCAGCACCGCCGAAGCTGAGGGAAGGAACTGTAATCGTCAATCGTCGAGGCAAAGTACCCAAGGCCCTTCATGTAAGCTGTTACCAGAATAAGAGATACAGCAGCGATCCTTCTATACGATCCAAAGGATTAAGATTATCGCATCTGACGAAGATCGGCAAGGGGGAAGGATTTCTAGCTTAATTTCCCTCTTCAAATTTGCTCTACACGATAATCCGAAAATCTGTTAAATTCCAGGTCCATTCTTCCGTCTGTCTTCTCAAGACAGGCTGTCATTTTCTACCGCTGATTCCTACTTCATTTCTGTCATAAGCATTACCACGGATGGTACTATGGCCATTATACCCAAATTAAAAATTCCGTTCCTCAAATCATGGAAATCACGTGGACTGACTTTGTTACTAGTCGGCCTGCTTGGTGGAGGAATGTTTCAATTCGGGATCAAACCGAAACAGGTTACGAACTGGGTTACTGACTTTGTCTCTTCTACCATCTCCAGTTCGACGCCATCAGACTGGGATTCCACCGAAATTGAACTACCGCAATCTGAAAATACAATTCGGATCGCCACATTTAATATTCAGGTGTTTGGTCAAAGCAAAATGAAAAAACCCCAAGTACCTCAAATTTTGGCACGCATTATCCAGCAGTTTGATGTGGTGGCGGTACAGGAAATTCGTTCGCAAGACCAATCATTCATGGACGAATTTTTGAGCATTGTGAATTCTGGGAATCACCGTTATGCCTACCTCATTGGTCCCAGATTGGGAAGAACTGCCAGTAAGGAGCAGTATGCTTATTTCTATAATACGGAACGAATCGCCGTCAACGACAAATGGACTTATACGGTGATCGACAAATATGACAAATTGCATCGCCCTCCTTACATTGCTCATTTTCAGACATTGAGTTCTTCCAGTAAGAAACCGTTTACGTTTTCTCTGATCAATATTCATACCGACCCGGATGAAACGAAACAAGAACTGAATGTATTGGATGATGTTTACCGTGTTGTTGCCAACGATGGTAGCCAGGAAGACGATGTTATCTTGCTAGGCGATTTGAATGTCAATGATCAAAAATTGGGAGAGTTAGGGATGGTTCCCGATCTCATGTGGACCGTTTCCAAAACACCGACAAACACTCGAAAATCAAAACAATATGACAACATTTTGTTTAGCCGCCACCGCTCGCAGGAATTTACCGGCAAGTCTGGCATATATGATTTTAAAACACGCTTTAAGCTGACAGAAAAAGAAGCACTGGTCGTTTCGGATCATTTACCAGTTTGGGCAGAATTTCAAATCTCTGAAAAAGGTGACGGACGTCAAGCGTCGGCGGGGCTGACTGAACCACGTTGAATCCAATTCGAGTTCAACGATCTTCTTAATCAATAGTACGTAGTGTCAATAAACTGATTTCCGGACGACAGAACCAGCGTAACGGGTGAATCCCCGACACTCCTCGGCTGACGTGCAATACGGTAGAACCACGGGCAAACGTCCCACTCGCATAACGCGTCCCGTGCAGACTGGGGGCGAATACCGGACCAATCAAAGGGAATCGGACCTGCCCGCCGTGCGTGTGACCGGAAAGCACCAGGTCATATCCCTGGCGCGCGGCCCAGTGAAAATTGTCGGGAGTATGACTGATGAGCAGCAGAAAATCAGACTCTGGTTCGATGCCTTCCCCGGTAGCCGATTGTTTGAGTTCCGGATGCGCTCCCATCCAGGGGACTTCTGTTCCCGCCAGTTGCAACGTATGCCCTGCATGCTGCAGAAGAAATGGCTTAGCACAGAGATCAATCCAGCCTTTTTCTACTAAAGCTTCTCGAATCTGAAGACTCTGCTGATGCCAGTCATGATTACCTAGAATAAAAAAACACCCCAGAGGTGCTTGCATCGGCCCCAGAGTGTCGTTCAGCCAGTCGAGACATTTCATCTCGTCAATCAGATCGCCAGCGAAGATGATCAGATCAGGTTCCGTTTCCTGAGCAATCCGACACAGCTCAACAAAATATTCGCGTTTTAATGTGCCGGAAAAATGTAAGTCGCTAAAATGCAGGATTCTCAGACCTTCCCAATTCGCTGGGAGTCGAGGAAGTTGGAATATTTTCCGGGTGAATTCAACACTGAAAATCTCGTTAAAGGGAAGACCGGCCAGATAACGATAGGGCCCCTCCCCGATCAAATCCTGATTGAGTCGCTGACGCATGTGGATCAATTCAGACTGGTGTTCGATTTGCTGTCGGGGTGGTTTGTAAAACAGGTGCCGGAACCCGGAATACAATAAGCCCAGAAATCCCAGGACACACACCAGCAAGACAGGCTTCCACCAAAAAGGGAGTTGACTCCAGGCTCCACCCACTAAAACCCCTGGAGTGTACAGCCCCACAGCGAGAAAAAGCACAATGGGGAATACGACGATTAATAGCTCAAGAACATGCCTCAGTCTCTTGAGCCAAACATCATGTATCGGCAGGGCGTGTGTGCGATTAATGACCACGATCCAGAGCTCAGCATGGCCGATTGACAGCATCAGCAATATCAGTCCATTGGCTATTGCATCCATGATGATCTTTAAACATTTCGCTGAAAACGGATCTGAAGATAAAAAAATGCCTCTGCAGGCGAATCATAGAAGATCGATGCCGGAATGCAAATGCAAACAGAACAGCAATCCAGTGTTCCCTGAACTTCTGCGTGGTATAATTCTCCAGCAACCGTTAATCTGCTGATTGCAACGAAGACAACATTAATTTTGTATGAATGGGACAGTACCCCGATGGGATACCGAGGACTGCGTGAGTGTGTCAACGATCTGGAACGAACGGACCAGTTGATCCGGATCGAACAGGAGATCGGCGCAAATCTGGAAGCAGCGGAAATCCAACGCCGTGTCTATCAGGCAGGTGGACCTGCGATTTATTTTGCCAATGTACGAAATTGCAAGTTCCCGATGGTCAGCAATCTGTTTGGCACGCTGGAACGCACGCAGTACATTTTTCGTGACGCTTTAGCGGCCGTGAATCATCTGGTCGAATTGAAAGTCGACCCTTCCCAATTCTGGAAGCATCCTCTGCGCTATCGTGATGTGCCCTTCTCTTTACTGCATATGCTACCTCGCTCTCGTTCTCGTGGAGCCGTCACTGAAAATCAAATTCAACTGGAAGACCTACCCCAACTCCGAAGCTGGCCCGATGACGGAGGGCCATTTGTGACCCTGCCTCAGGTCTATACTGAATCCCCCAAGCGTGGCGGCTTGATGAACTCCAATCTGGGTATGTACCGGATTCAATTGGCTGGAAATGAATATCAACCGAATAAACAGATCGGACTGCATTACCAGATTCATCGCAGTATCGGCGTCCATCATGCAGAAGCGATTGAAAAAAGAGAGCCGCTAAAAGTAAATATTTTTGTAGGCGGGACCCCTGCAATGACGCTATCGGCTGTCATGCCATTACCGGAAGGTCTCTCAGAACTCACATTCGCTGGAGCGCTTAGCAAACGTGCGATTCGCATGATTCGAAATA
>JAJDEK010000374.1 GCA_029259875.1 Planctomycetaceae bacterium | reverse complement strand
TGTTTCTCCCATTTTAAAGCCTCCTTGAAATAGGGGTTGCACATGCAACCCTTGGAAGCCTCTTAAAACGGGGTGTGCAAACGGAGGTAAAAATCGATGGGGTCTAGGTGCGGCCCACAGGCGAAGCCGAGGACACGGCCCCGTCTATTTTTATCGAAGTGCGCGAGGGCGCAGCCCTAAGTTTATATAATAAATTATTAGCTAAGATGCTTGACCGGCAATAATACAGGATCATTCTTCATCGGCAAAAGATGTACATGCATTTTGTATGGTTCTTTGATCAACCCTCAAAATGTGATCAGTGTTTTCTTGAGGGGTTACACTGTCATCGAGTGAAAATGCCGAAGTTTGATTCGCAGTCATTCTAATGATTAATTCACGAAATTTATCGGGAAGATCATTCGAGGCGAGGTATTGAACATTGTTTTTGACAAACTCGGCCTCATTTATCTTTTTATTTTGCTTTATAAGTAGTATCCTCGTTGATGCAGGTTCTACAGATACTTGTTCTGGGACGTCAGAGTGCATTAGTCCCCATCTAATTTTTGTATTGGTGGGGTTGGGTGAATTAGCTTTTTTGAAATGGCATAGTCGCATTCTATTATTTGGTGGCTTTACTCCCAACATCCAAACAGTGTCACTTTTTATCAGAACACCACCCTCAAAATAAGATAACTGTTGTCCATCTTGCAGATGCCAGTGCTTGTACAGTATAGCAGTTGATGTCCGCCTTATACTAATTACTTCACTTGCAAAAGGTTTTTTGATGTTTTTAATTAGTCTTAATCTATACGAGCAATATATACCTGTCCAAGAATCTGCAAATTCAACTAAGTCTTTATTTTCAACTTCATTTCGAATGAAAATGCCATCCTTAGCTAACTTGTAGGAGGCTAGTGGGCGAGGATTTCCTTTCCCCTTTTTTTCTGTTCGGTACTTTTTTTTTGCTAGGAATGACCTTACCTGATTATATACTTTCTTGCGCCCCTCAATCATATTAGCTAAATTTTGAGGAGCTTGCATGAAAAAATCATGTAAGAAGGCAAAGCTTTTTGCCCTCTCCGGCGCTGTGTCAGTTTCTAAGTCCAGCCAATTTTTAATTGATTGCTCACTAACTACGTTATCTCCACCGACCTTTCTAAAATTGAATAAATCTTTTTGTAAATTAGAGTTAACTGCTGACGTGCCATATAAGGCAAAGCTCATTTTGTTTAGCAAATTTTCTTTTTGAATCACAGATTCTTCTGGAATTTCATCTGAGGCTGAATTAGCTTTACGCGTATTGTTTGACAAAAAAAGTCCCCCTCAATGTTTCCCTAAACCATGATCGCAAGTTAGAGAGGCGTTAATCATAAGTTAAAGAGCAGTTCGCCTAACTTATGATTATTGTCTTGTCAACTTACATGAGATCGGTTAGATTTAGACTCAATGCGAGCTAAGTTACTCGTTAGTGCCATATTTTAATTTAGTTGAGAGCTAAATTAAAATATGGCACGCGTAAGTTTGTACGGAGAAGATTATACATTATGGCCTCAATGCCGTTAAAACAGGATAGGGCTCTTCGGGAATTGCGTGTGATTGCGGGTGGTTCCCAGCATGTTCTAGCTAAAGCTTGGAAAGCGGCGAGAAAAGAGGCGGCTAACGAGGGTCGGGCTTTTACAAAACAAGATATTATTGATAAAATAAAATCACTATCACCCCAACCTGCTGAATGATGTAAATAAGAATTGGCTAAATAGTAAATTTGTCCCTTAATTTATCAACTCTGGTAGTTTTGCTCTTTTTATCATCTGGGTTTACGCTTGTTATGGCTATCCAGGTGCATTCTCGATATAATATATCATTAGCGCAGGGCAATATTCTATTCGATACTATATCTTTGTTTTTGGCTTCACTTTTAGGCACTGCTGTTTCATACGTTTTATATTGTATCATTATTGATATTTTTGGCTTAGAGATTTTTGGTGTGTATTTTCTACCAATCGAAAATGCTTCGATAAATAATTTACTTCCCTATACAATTTTTTTTATATTCTCGATTTTAATATCATATAGCTTAGGGCGTTTTATTATTTATTTGAATAATATCAATATTTTTAACACAGATTTTTTCTATGGCCCATTTTATGGAATTGTTTCAGGCAAGCAGCAGCCATCTATACAAGTTTCAGTAATCACAAACATATGTTTTGATGGAAGGTATATTGGTTATGTAGGGCTTCTTAACGATATTAAAGTTTCAAAAAAAGAGAAAATTGATTATGTAATACTTATTTTTGCGGAAAGGTATTATTTGGATTTTGGAAAAAAGAAATCCTCTGTATCTGGATTTGATATGTTAGTCGAAGATGGAGGCGATAATTCTAAGTTAATGATTAAAGGGGAAGAAATTAAAAATATATGGTTTGATCCATTTGCTGTCACAGACTTGTATGATTAGCAATGCTTTATACTCCTATGTGGAAAATATTTTAATGGAATGCGCATTCGTCTTTGCCCCCAGTTTCTTACGAATGGCGCAAAGATGTAGGCTCACAGTCTCTGGTTTGAGCCCAAGCTCATGGGCGATCTCTTTGGTACGATAACCAGACGCAATGAGATCGAGCACCTGTTTCTGACGTTTCGTCAAAATCGCAGGTTGTTCGTTTTTAAGCGCGAGGTAAATCCAGTCTCTTTTGGGTGGTTGCGACATAATAGTGGGCGAACCCGAATAGGTTCTACCACTGCTATATCATTGTATTATATATGGGTATTGAGGCGAGCATTTTCAAGGTCAGGTCAAAACTAGCTGATGCATTTTCGTTTTGTGACGAAGTTGTTTTTTGATCTTTTCAGCAACGACTTTCTCATAACCAAGTTTGGTAGCTAGACGTTTGATGGAGCGTACTTCACGCCTTTCCTGTTGTTGCATGATGGTTGTTTTGCGCTCTAAGCGCGCTTGCTCTAGTTTGTGCATATCTTTGAGGTCGCATTGCTTTTCATTATGCGGTTTTCCTCTGCGCTGATCCTCAAGATGATGTTTCCACCTTAATACCATTTCAAAGCCAAAGATATTCCGTAGTTGTTTGATTATGCCGTGCGGTGGCTTGGCGTTTCGGTTTTTCATTATCTCGGTTGTCTCAGTTCGCTGGGCTTGAGCAAGACGATCAAGCTCTTGCTTCTGGCGCAATGCCATACTTGTGGCTTCATGCTTCAAGGCTCTTCTGCGCTTGATATTTAACTTATCGGCACGCCGTGCCATGCGCCGTAGTTTTTGGAATAATTTTTGCTCGCGGGTAAGATCGGTTTTTTGGTTTGAGCCGCTAAGACACTTCGAGCTCAAGGAAGATTTGATTATTCTTTGTTGGGTTTTGGCCTCGTCAACTGATGGGCAGGACTCAATATTACCAAGCCGGGCTTTAATGGCTTTCGTGTTTTCGCCATAAATTTGTCTGGCAAGTGCGTGAACCTGTCCGTCTTGATCGATAATTACAAAAGCTCGGCGTTGGCCCTGTGCAACCACGTAACCAGCATTCGTCATTGCGGTGATGAATGCCTGCTTATCCCCATGCTCATGCCATAGCTTGGTAATGGTTTGCTTTCGGGCTTTGGTCGTATCGAGATTACGGTTTTGCCCGTGCGATTTAGCGTGGTCATAAGCTTTTTCTTTGGCATTACCGTAGGCCAATTCCAAACCAAACTCTTTGACCAATTCCTTGGCACAGGCTTTTAGCTTGTAATGGTCATTGCCGAGATGAACGGCTTTAAGCTCTGGGGTTATGCGGGACCATACAACATGAACATGCTTTCGGATTTCACCATTACTCTCACCAGCCTTTTCATGAAAGATGATAGCGCGAGGTTGATCATTTAAGCCCAGTCGTTTTTCAATATGGTTGATAGCGTGCAACCATTCTTGATCGCTTAGCCCACGCTGGTTTGGGTCTGGATTTATCGATAGGCTATAGAACGATTTGGTGGCGTTGGTCTGATCGCAAATAAGCTCCCATTCTCTAAAACCATCATAGAGATTGTCGGCGGCCATGCTGCGCATTTCTGCAACATAGACTTTCTCGTTATCGATCTCATTGGAGAGGTGGAGAGCCAGATCAACCGCACCGCGCCTTTGTGACCCTTTCAGGATCATGGCTTACGACCAAGAGAAGAAAAGCACTGATCCCGCGTGTCTAATATCCGTCTGTGAAGCGCGTCCAGTTTCTCACGTTGCGGCGTGGTTTCTTCGGCAATCGCAAACATAATTGCAAAGGCTCTGAGATCATCGGTCAATCTTCCAAGGCAAGCCAGAACCAAAGCAATTTGTCTGCCCTCTGATGTGGAGACGCGCTTGCGCCGAGAGGCCGTATTATCACCGCCAGCAAGTGATGCATTACGCATATAGGCACTTAAGCTGGTGCGTCTGACATCTGCTTGTTTGGCGATGGTTTGTTGTTCACTGTCGTTTAAGCGCACGGTTACTGACCTGTTGCGCTGACGGGTTTCTGAGCCACTATTCGTGGTCTTGCCAGAACCCGGAACTTTGGGTTTGGTGTTCATATTTGGGTTGTCCTGGTTGGGGGTTGCTTTGCCTCACCCAATGCACGCCCATTCATTGATGGGCGTAACAAGGCGCGTTTCCGCGCCACGGCTGTAAGCCGAACGTCAGACAAGGCTCAATGCCTGTTTGACGTTATATGGGGAGGGATCCAATGGGAGGGGCAAAGCCCACTCCCTTGGCAAGAGGCGCGGAACTTCCGCGCATATCTTGCACCTAAACTTAAATTACCAGACCAATGCCCAAACGTGCAACGTCAATCTGTGCAAGCTGATACTGTTCGGCAACTTCGAACCGGATTCGTCTTTTAATCTCAATGAGGTAGCGTGTAGCGTCATGACCCATTCATGGGTTCATGCTGGTTTCTGATTAATCGCATTTGCTAAGAAATAGGTTTTAATGGCTCTACAGAGGCAAAGCCTTTTGTTTTCTTAAATGACATATTGTGATTAAAATTCCGCATTGAATCAGAGGGGTCAATGTTCGCTAGGTTTAGTGCGCGAAATGTTTCACGAACAAATTGTACGGATAAAATTGGAGTTAGTTCCTGATGGCCGGTATTTGTGTTTAGCATTGTTGCCATGCATGTTACAAAGACCTCATCAAGCGGTATGATATGGAATAAATCACCTGCAACTTTGAGTGCGACGCTGCACACATAGTCTTGATAGAGTTCGTTAAATTGCCCGATTGGCATATTCGTCTCTGAGAGCTTTCCGCTCGCCAGTTGCTTACGGCGCATGTTTGGAATGATTTCTTCACTATGGACTTCTGGTTTCGCATGAATCCATTCTTCATTGATCGCAAACGAAACTGAAGAACCGATGAGGGCTTGTTCTTCGAAGGATTGCATTTCTTCAATGACTTCGGACATCGCTTTCATGTCGCCGGCCAGTAGGCGTTTTGCAAGATCAGTATCTGTTTCCCACTCTTCAAGGGCTATTTGATAAGCCTTACTTTCTGCATCAAATTTTTCCTTATCAATTGTAGGTGCTTCCTCTAAGGTTTTTTTTAGTTTGCTAATTTTTTTTGCGCTACCTCCAGATAAGAAATCGAAAAAACGAGGCTTAAAGTTTTCAAGCTCTCGTTGCGCTGCATCCTGATGAAACTTTAAAAATAGTGGTTTTGGAGGAGAAGGGCGATCAGAAATTTCGGACCAATCAATTTTATCTGCTAGGTCAACATGGACTGAAATAAGGTCGTCAATATAATTTTCCCAATCTGCAACTGCATCGGCGGCATCGGTAATCATTTGCTCTTTCATCGCAATTTTACGTCGTCTTTGCGCATCACGTTCTGCTGCTCGAGCGGCAGCGGCTAATGATCTTACTGTGCCTTTCCAACCCATATTGCCTTCTCCAATTGTTACCCCAACTTAAATCTCAGAGTTATTGGACAATACTTCATGTCAACAAATCTTTCTATGAAATAATTGTATATGAGGGTTTTTGGTGAAGTTGGATTAAGTGTGCACTGGAAATTGGTTTTGCTACATTCTAATCGAGAAATTTAAACGCTATGTTCCGTAAGTTTTTTTTATTTCCTTTTATAATTTTATCAAATTTAGCGCCCGTTCAATTGTCCTTGGGTGAACGTTAAATTTCCCCGCGATTGTTTGGATTCCTTTATGCTCACGGAGCATGAATTGTGCTTGCGTAATGTCGCTGCTGGATAGTTTGCGCGGCCGTCCAATATGGACACCGCGTTTACGAGCGGCTTCCATACCAGCCTTGGTGCGCTCGGATATGAGATCAGTTTCAAACTCTGCCAATGCGCCCATGATGTGGAAATAAAGCCGTCCACCGGCAGTGGCGGTATCAATGGCATCTTGTATTGAACAAAAGCCAATATTGCGATCCATGAGATTACGCAGGGTTTGGATCAGATGGGGAAGAGAGCGACCTAGGCGGTCTAACTTCCACACCACCAGAACGTCGCCAGACTTTAATGATCCAAGAGCTTTATCAAGACCCGGTCTTTGTATCTTTGCACCGGACACACCGCGATCTTTATAGATGCGAGTGCAGCCAACTTGATCTAGAGCATCAAGCTGTAAGGCCAGTGTCTGGTCGGTTGTTGAAATACGGGCATAACCAATTCTTTTTCCCTTAGGCGGCTCAATATGCCTCACCTCCTTATCGGATGTTTTGTTTCCCGCGCTATCAGCAAGCACCCCCTCTGGCGGCCCAACTGACAAAAGGGGTCCTTTATGACGGCCATTATCTGGCTGTAACCAAGACCCAAAAACACGATTAAATCAGCCTATCAGATCAGTGGAATCATGACCATGGCCAAATCACAAAACCGACCCCTTTTGACTCTATTGGCAAGAGGTATCAGCCGTGTCTATTACGTTCCATATGGACATTCTGACCATCATAGAAATTGTCGGAATTGTGCTTGCAATAATCGGGTTCTTTAATCTCAGCCCACAATTAGAAAAAGGCTTTGGAGCAATTCAAAATGGGTTTTGGGCTTATGCAAAGTTTCAACTGGAACACAGAAACAAATATTGGCCTCCGCATAAAAATATCAAGGCCATGTTCATAGATGCGGCAAAATCATTCCCCGTTGTTATTTTGATTATCACAGCAGTATCATTTTGGCTTGGGTGGTGGGAACCATTACGAGTGATAATTGGTGGGCTTGATCTGTGGGTTAAAATATCTTTAGCAATCGGTTTTTTTCCGTTTTGGGTATTGAATGAGCTATTTGCTACGTTCGTGCTGACCTCAATTGTTGCAGGGGTATTTTACGTGTTTAGCCGCTTTTTTTGGTTGTTGGGTAAACCGCCATCGGGGGTAACGGGCACGCTTGGACTGATGTTGACAATCACCAGCTTTATTATGGGGCGTGCAGAAGTGGCAAATGCACTTATCGTGGCATGAAAGTATGGACTTGAGATAATACGGGGTCGGTATTTTGAGCAAACGTCGCCGCAGATTCAACGATTGACGGAGCATCTATGGAGCCACCGCTCATAAGGGCAATTGCACCAGCCATGAAAATTAAAGGAACAACTGTCTTTCCTAAATCAATGTTTGCCCGCTTCGATACTGCTTTTAGGCTTATGTCTGTCTTCAAATAACCTCTCTAGTTATGTTACAATATAACAGAAAAATACTTCATATGTCAAGTTTATTTGACATTACGGTTTTGAAGGAAATTCAAGCTATTGCGGCTATTCATACCCGCGATGGCAGACCTGTAAATATCTCTGCATTAAAGGTGATGAGATCAGGGGGGGTATTGTGGAAATTTTTATGGGTCTTTAGGGGCTGATAATTGCTTATCGCTAGCAACAGTGTCGATAGAGCAGCGCCCCTTTTCGAGCAGAGAGATAATTGAAACGTCAAGTAGTGAAATAATGGCAACCCTGTTTATTTCTTCAACTTTCAAATGATGGGATTTGCCGTCGTCCAGACTATCAATTAATTGGCTATATTTAGTCATTTGAGCGTGAGAAGCCCAAGGTTCTTTTTTAATTTCTAAGTTTGACTGAGCGTTTTGCAATTTTTCCTTAACTGCATCCGCCCGTTTATCTGCAAGAGTTTTGTTATTGCTATTGCTTTTTCCTGATATTGACTCGCCATCTCGTCCATACGGGCTTGAGCTGGCGAACGCTTTTACTGAAAGCATGGGTTTGAGATCGCCATCGATACAGTCTGTGAGCGCTTTAGCAATTCTTTCTAATAATTTTTCATCTTTTGGTGAAATTTCGCTCGACCCCTCATCGAAGTAAATCGCGGCAAGTACCGTCGGTGCCGTGTCGGCTGGCGAGTTTGATAGTAGATTGATGACAGGCAGTTGAGAGGGTTGAATAATTACAAGTTGTGGCGGTCTACTGGTCACAAAATTAACTGATATGGTTGCGATCGCGGAAAGGGCGGCAAGTATGACAGCAAGGATGCGGCCCCATTTAGCATCTTTACGGGAGTCCTCAGCGTGCTTTCTGTTGTCGATTAGCAGTCGTATCACCGCATAATATATACCAAATAAGATTGGTATTAATATTACAACGCCAATGGATGAAGGGTTAAATGTAGTCCACTGCTTGGGAGCTTGGGGAGCAGCTGTTTTGCTAGAAGGCAAGTTTGTATATTCCACGTTCTTAACAAAAATTGGCGAATCGCCAGAATTAACGGGGTACGTTAAATCTTGATCGGGCGTTTTAACGTTGTTGTCATCTATTTTGGTGTGCACGTACTCCGTAGGGGGCGCTCCTTGTTCAATATTGTTAGTGATAGAGGGCGGGTCATTGCGTTGGTTTTGTTGAGTTAAAGGTGCAACTACATTTAATAAATAAAACAAAAATCCAAAAACAATTGCAGAATACCCAAATTGCCTAAATATTTGTAATAATATTTTTTCTTTATTTAATAGTAGGTCGTGCAATTTTTTATCATTATAATCCGGAATTTCATTATAAATATTATTTTTAGTAATTTTCTCATACGAAATAATTTGGCGTAACTTTAAACCTCTGTTTAGTAGGAATAACAGTGCTGCTGCGGCCACAGTTGCGAATGCAATGTAAACAATCTCTCGACTAAAAATATCTCTCTCCAACGAAATTTTACACAAAGTCCAATTGAATTTTATCCAGTAAAATTTATCATAAAAATC
Organism: Planctomycetaceae bacterium; assembly: GCA_029259875.1. GTDB lineage: Bacteria > Planctomycetota > Planctomycetia > Planctomycetales > Planctomycetaceae > Gimesia. The sequence goes on along the minus strand of JAJDEK010000374.1, from coordinate 3,066 downwards.
TATGCTATACTACCGTAATGTTGTTTAAAACAAAGCGCGGCCCTTACTGAGCCGCGCTTTGTCGTGTTTAGAGCATGTCCTGCTGGTTAGCATTACGCTTGTGGTTTTGGTCTACGGGTAGAGTGAATATCACCCCTTGGTGCAGAGCAAGCTCGGCTGGGACATGATCGAGTTTCATAATGCCGCCTTTCTTGCCATTTTTACGAGGCCAGATTGCGCCGATCTCGCGGGCTGGGCCTAAGATGTCGTTGCCGTTTTCATCCTTGCCAGTGATCCTTGCAAAGCTGAGCCTGTGTGTCGGCCTTACTTTGATTGTTTGAACACTGTTTGTGGTTTGCGTTTGGTTAGTCATGGGATTGCTCCTTTTGTTTTTCATCCAGTTTATTCTGGCTGATGCACCGCAAGCGACGGGCGAGTAATAAAAAAGCTTCAAGGGTTAACACGGATGCTTGGAGCGGGCCGCCCTTTAAGGTTTTTGCTTGGCCGTCAGGGTTCATCAATCCTGCCAGTAATGGACGGGAGCAAAACAAAGGAGGCAAAAGCTCTTTGAGCCTAAAACGCAAACACTATCAGTTTTGCCAGTATCAAAAGTTATAGTATCAATTTTGACAGATTGCGGGCGGTTTTGCCTCATGCGATAAGGGTGATGACGGCGCATAAATGGACATAGCCCAGCGTTTTGCAATTCTGGGATTACGGCGTCTCGTAAAGTTTTAAAAAGCGCAAATGCTGATCCGTGATGCAAGTTTGGGGACTTCATCAAGCAAGATGGCTATGCGTCGAGCAAAGAGAAGAGCGCATGTCGATAGCCGAGCAAGCAAAAGTAGTTACGCACAAGATAAAAGAGCACGCCAAATTGGTATGGTCGCATATTGTGGGGTTCTTAAAGAGCCTGCGGGCTGGAACGCGCAATATCCCGTTTCTGACCTCACCACGCGCTTTTGGCTTTATGAGTGCTGGTCTGGTCTTAATCGTGCTGGCTCTGGGTGCATGGTTCGTTGTCGTAAAGCCTGATGCCCTCGTTAGCATCATGGAATTATCCGGGTCGTTATTTGGGATTGCGGTAATAGCCCTGATCGTGTTTTCAGTAATATGTGCTGCTTATCTGACCATCACCGCCAATTGGGATCGCTATGTTATCTGGTGGGTAGAAAGAAGTGCTTCCAAACGGGACCGCAAATCTCCTGTAACCACCTCTTTGCGCTTGGCGCGCAGATATTTTAGTAATTCCCGTGGGCGCGGTTTCTTCCTTACCATGGCACCGCGCTTACGCTTTCCAAAGCTCACCGATCAAAAGCTGACTTTTGATGATGATCGCCATGTAACCATGATTGCAGGAAGTCGGGCTGGTAAAGGTCGTGCTTTTATCATTCCTAATCTGGCTCACTGGCAAGGCTCATGCATTGTCTATGATCCAAGTGGTGAAAACTTCCATGCAACGGCGGCATATCGCCAACAGGTGCTTGGGCAAAAGATCGTCCTGCTTGATCCATTCAGGGTAACAGGCCATCCAAGTGATAGCTGGAACCCCATGAGCGAGATCGGCTTTGATGACGATCCTTTGGCTATGGATAAGTGCTATCTGTTAGCTGAGAGCATCCACCACCAACAAACCCCTGATCCATACTGGACGAATGCCCCGCGTAAGATGCTGGCTATGTGTGCAGCCTATGTAGGAACGCGCTCCATAGCCGAGCATTGTCATCTTGGATCAGTACGCGATCTTCTCATGACTGCTGATCCTGAGGCTCTGTGGTTAGCTATGAGCCGTAGCGATGCTTATGGCGGGATCATCAGGCGTTTTGGCGAAAGCAATGAGCATCGCTCCAATGATGAGTTGAACTCAACCATGGAGATTACCCGTACCGCCATGAAATGGCTGGATAGCCCGATCATGTCTGATTTTGTCAAAGACAGCAGTTTTTCGATGCGTGAGCTAAAAGAGGGAAATGTCTCAATCTATGTGGTGCTACCCGCCGGTATAGGCGAGACTTACCGCGCATGGTTGCGGTTGCTGTTTAATGCTGCCTTTGAAGCCATGCAGGATTTATCAATTCCAAAGCCAGAGCACGACACATTATTCTTGATGGATGAGTTTCCGCTACTTGGCAAAATGGAGCGATTTAAACGCGCTGCCGGTGAAGCAGCAAAGTTTGGGGTGAAGCTGTTTATCTGTGCGCAAGATGTCTCCCAGCTTAAAGAGCATTACGGCACCGCATGGGAAACCTTTATCGCCAATTCCGGCGTATTGATCATGTTTGCTAATAATGACTTTGAGAGCCAGCAATACATCTCGGCACGCTTGGGCAAGCATAAAGTCAAAAAAATGAGCATTACCTCTAGCTTTGAATCAGGGTCATCCACTACCAGCTATGAGCTGGAAGATGTGGCAAGGCCAGACCAGCTTGAAAAGACCGTAAGCCGCCAGGCTGGCGAAGCCTATTACTTCATTGCCGGGCGCAAACCTATGCTATTGCCACGGGCTAATTACGATCAGTGGAAGATGATCCCTGCGGGGTTGAAGTTGGATGTTCCGCAAAACTTGGAAGCTGAACCAGAGTCTAGCGCGCCATCGCCAAAATCTGTCGCGGCTGAATAGAGCCAAATTTTCAAACGAGATATATCATGAAACAGGCATTTACTCCCAAAGCGGAAGAAACCTATGCCAAACGTAGAGAAAGATTAGAAGAGCGTGCCAACGCGCTTGATGACCGCTTGCGCACACCAGAAAGGCCGGGGCAGCATTTACGACCCAAAGGCGTAATGCGGCAAGCTGGTGATCAAATCGCACGTAATGCAATGACCCATCAACGGGTTAATATTGCTAATGAGCTAGAGAGCATCCAAAAACATATGGATAAGCGCAAAGATGTAGAAAAAACCAAGGCTAAGACGATTTAGGCACTGACCATAGGCTGAACAATTTTTTGCAATTCGGCAAAACGATCCCGCTTGGCAATGCGCAACTCATAATCCTTTTGCAAATTAAGCCAAAAGCCATTGCTCATATTAAAGAACAGGCTAAAGCGCAGCGCCATATCTGCCGATATAGCTCGCTTGCCATCA
>JAJDEK010000373.1 GCA_029259875.1 Planctomycetaceae bacterium | reverse complement strand
TCCCCACAGAAGAGGGGCTGCCTCTCGATGTGAAATTCGAACGCATCCCCAGTGAAGAAGGCGAAATTAGTTATGTGATTCGAGTCCGGGGAAATCAACTGGCACAGGACGCCAACACAATGGATAATGAACTGGAGCATTCGGTCAATGTTTTTAGTCGTCCTACGCGCGTTCTGATTTTAGCTGGTGGGCCAATGCGTGACTATCGTTTTGCCCGCACGATGCTTTATCGACATCCTTCTATTAAGTCCGATGTCTGGTTGCAAACAGCGTCTCCGGGTGTCTCTCAGGATGCCGACCAAATGTTATATGAATTTCCAGAACGAACGGCATTGTTTGAATATGACGTCATACTTGCCTTTGATGTGAATTGGGAACTTCTCTCACAAGAACAAATGCAAACCTTGAATGAATGGGTTGCAACCGGAGGTGGTGGAATTGCTCTGGTTGCCGGCGATGTATATACGCCCAAACTCGCCCGTGATGCCGAACGATTTCAGCCGATTCTCGACTTGTATCCCGTAGACATCAATTCGTTTGTACGTGATTATCTGGACGAAGAAGCGACTCAAATTCGCAGAATTGAGTGGACTCAAGCAGGCCTGAATGCAGGTTTTCTGATGTTGACCGATGATCCGGCGACTTCCAAAGAGTTATGGGAAAACTTTCCCGGTATGTATCGTTGCTATCCTTCCAATGGTGCCAAAGCAGCCGCGACCATCTATGCCCATTTTCCTGATCCCAAAACACAAACCGAATATGGTTTCTCGATATTGATGGCTTCCCAATATTATGGCGAAGGCCGGTGCTTTTATCTGGGCAGCCCGGAAATCTGGCGTTTACGTTCCATTGGAGAAGACTACTATGACCGTTTCTGGACGAAACTGATCCGAAATATCGGACAAGGTCGTACGAGAAGAGGTACCAAACGAGGCACATTGATTCTAGAACGCGATGAGTATCTACTTGGTCAAACCGTTTCCGTGCGTGTGCGATTACTCAATCCGGAATTTAAGCCTTTGATTCAGGAATCTGTGCCGATGGAAGTAATCGATCCGCGCGGAAGGTCTCTGGTACCCAACTTATTATTAATGCATGATCGAAACCGACCGGGAGAGTATGTGGCCAGTTTCCGCGCGAATCTTCCTGGAAAATACCGCTTCGAACTCATCGTTCCTAATTCAAAAGGACAAGCTGTAGAGGGTAGCCTCTCAGTTTTACTGCCCCGACTGGAAGATGAATCCCTGAGTCAGAATGTAAAAGGGCTCAAAGAATTATCCCTCGATACGGGTGGCGCTTATCTTGCCATTGACGAAGCTGCACAGATCCCAAAACTCTTACCCGATCTGGGAGAAGAATTTTTAGTAGACGAACGCTTGAAAACCCTGTGGGATCAGCAGTGGGTTTTCTTCCTGATAGCTGGACTTTTAGCAACTGAGTGGCTGACCAGAAAACTATTTAAATTATCATAATCGATCCTGTTAAAAAGCAAAGATTATCATTACCAAATTCAATCCGTGTTAAGTAAACGAATGAACGAACCTTCTAATTCATCAATCCCTCAGGAAATCACGAACCTCCTTAATCGGTTACGTGGAAAAATACGTAGATACATTCTGCTAGAAGGAACTGCCAAGCTGTTGACAGTAATTGGTTTGGTCTTTTGGATTAGCTTCATTATTGACTGGGCTTATTTTCAACTCAGCCATTTTGAATTACCCATTTGGTTTCGAGCTTCTTACAATCTGATTTCGCTGACAACGATTCTCTTTCTGGCTGGTAGTTTCATTTTCTTTCGCCTCATGAAAAGAATGAGACGAAAAGCATTAGCTCTGGTTCTGGAAAAACGTTTTCCAGAATTAAATGACCGATTGGCAACAGCGATTGAATTGAATGAGACAAATTCACCACAAAATGCTTTGACACAAGCGATGCTGGAACGGACGGTGAAAGAAGTGGCGCAAGGCAGCCAGCAACTTCCACTGGAAGATGTTTTCGACAAACGACCTTTGAGGCGCGCTGTTCTCTGGGCATTTGCGTTATTCATTTCGATTCTTAGTTTGGCAATCATCAACCAACCTGCTATGGCCCGCTGGGCTAAAGGCTATCTGGAACTGCGCAGCGATTACTGGAATAGAGAGACCGGACTCGTTGTGAAAGTCATTGCTCAACCCGGAGATCGAATCAAAGAGTTCCAAGATCTCACTTATAAACATGGCCTTGGAAATGATCTGACACTGTTGGTAGAGACCGTTGACGGTAAAAAAGCCCCCGAGCGTGTGCAGTTAACGTATCGCATGCAGAATGGTCGTGGGGGTGGGCGAACTGTAATGTCGCGGATGGGTGAAGGTCGATTTAAACATACCATTACTGACTTGCTGGATGGTATTCAGGTCTGGGTCTCCGGGAACGATTTTACGAACCCCGAGCCTTATCTTGTAAAAATTGTTGAAACTCCTGTTCTGGATCAGGTTCAATTGGAATGTTATTACCCGGAATACACGGGCTTGAATCAAATTGATTCTGAAACGGGCAATCCCCAGGCAGACATTCAGATTGTTCAGGGAACGCAAATCGCTCTACCACTAAATACAAAATTTGACATGATTTCGACCGCCAATAAACTAATCACTCGGTTTTCATTTGAAACCGATCAGCTTAAGCTCCAATTGGAACGAAGTTCAAAGGATTCGGCTACTGCCCCCAACAACTTCCTGGCATGGAAAAACTCAGAGGGAGAAGTGATAAAGCAGATCGCACTGACTCAATCACACATGACTCAGATGCTGGACTCCGAAGGGCGTCATTTTCGAATTCCTTTTGCTTTAGTCTCTGAAGACAAACACACAGATTCAGACACTATTCCGAAATACATTCCTCTCATTGCAGATCAGCCCATTCGTATCTATTTGGAAGACGAAGATGGCTTACTGGTAACGGAACCAATTCGACTGAGTATCAATGGCATCATCGATCAAGCTCCCAAAGTAGACACGCAACTGACAGGAATCGGTAAATCGGTTACACGCAAAGCGATGATTCCGCTGGAGGGTATCATTACCGACGATTACGGAATTCAATCTGCTCATTTTGATTTTTTTGTCGATCAGGAAAAAGACTTTAGACCGCGTCCCTTTCGTAATAAGCCATCTGGGAAACCAAAAGAGTTTATCCTGCAAAGAAGCGAAAATAACCTTTGGGAACGTTTTGAAGTATTGCCACTTGATTTAAAAGTGGGACAAAAAATTAGCCTTACTGTTCAAGCAAAAGACGCCGATGATCTGAGTGGCCCCCATGAGACTCATGGAGAAATTTATCACTTCGAAATTGTCACTGATGAAGAGTTGCTTTCTCTTCTTTATTCCAAAGAATTAAATCTACGAAAGCGATTTGAGCAAATCTTTAGAGAAGTGACACAGACTCGCGATGACCTGAGTGAACGCATCGATCAATTACAGCAGTCTCAAACAATCAAAGAGAAACAAAAACAAGGGCAATCAGACCCCAAATGGCAAGTGATACTTGAGGAAATCTACAACGCTGTCGCCACTTCAGCTGATCGATCACTGTATGGGACTCGAAAAAATGCGACTGAGACCGCTTCGATTGTTGAATCATTTTACGATATTCGCGAAGAACTAGTTAACAATGGCGTTGCTACCACACAAATTCTTAGTCGCATCGATGACAAAATTCTTAAACCCTTGACCATCATCCGCGAACAAGACTTCCCTGACGTCGATCAACAATTGGGACTGTCTCGTCTGGCAATCGAAAAAGACGACGATCCATTGCCAGAAATTCAGACGAGTATTGAGCTTTTGGACGCCATGCTTGTCCGCATGCAGAATGTACTTAATGAAATGCAGGACTTGTTGGAGTTCCACGAAGCCATTGAGATGTTGAAGAATCTCATTGAAAAAGAAAAAGAACTGACGGAAGACACAAAAAAGTTTCGCAAAAACAAACTTTTAGATCGTCTCAAAGGGTTAGGACTGGATTAAAACCTAAGATATCAAGCAAAATAATAGATTTAAGACCTGGGCCTTTCTCCAAACCCATAGAAATGAACAAAAATACATGCTTCGGTCACGGACAATCACTTGATATAATAATGCTAGGATCTTTATCTACGCGTTCTTTAGAGGGATACCAATCTTACATTTACCCCCCCTTATCGGTTCTGAAATCATTATGAGAACTTTGACGGGAGAACCCGCATGTTAAATCGTCCTCAGATCGCCGTCCTAGTGTTGGCTCTGATTGGCAGTCTTGTCGCTCAAACTTTATGCAGTGCGCAAGACAAGAACCTGCAAGCCAATGCCCAAGATCGCAAACTCACAGATAAACAAGAGGCGATTTCCCAGCAGTTTAAGCGGTTTGAATCAACCCTCCACGATCTGGGCGAATATATGAAAAAGACAGACCCTGCACGGGCTGATCTTCTGTTTCGCGCCTTTGGCCAAAGTAAACAAAAGCAAATGACCGTGGAAATGCAGCAAGTCTTACAGATGCTGCAAAAAGGTCAATTAGGCGATGCCGTAGAACGACAAGAAATTCTCGTCAAAAACATGCAAGCTTTGCTGGCTCTACTTCAAAGTGAAGACAGAATGAGTGAAGTGGAAAAAGAGAAGCAGCGCATTCAAGACCTTTTAAAAGATGTCAACCGCCTGATAGGACAGGAAAAAGATGTCAGAGCTGCAACCGAACGTGGTGGAAAACAAGCTGATTTAAAAGAGAAACAAAAACAAACTGCAAACAACGCTCAAAAATTAATTGAAAAAATCGATAAACAAGATGCAGAAAAAAACGGTTCAGAAAAATCTGAGAACGAACAGTCAAAAAAGAATGACGGAAAGCAACAGGAACAAAAATCCCAGCAGGGGAAATCCGGTTCTGATTCTAAAAACTCCAAGAAGTCGGAATCTAAGGGGAAACCTTCAGAACAAGGAAAGTCCCCCCCGAAAAAACAGAGCCCATCCCAACAGAAGCCATCTCAACAGGGAAAACAATCACAGTCTCAACAACAGCAGGGACAGCAAAAACAATCTCAGCAAGGAAAGAACCAAAAATCCCAGAGTCAACAAGAGAAAAAGACTCCTGGACGGGAACAAATAGAACAAGCCCGTCAAGAGATGGAAAAAGCGATTGAGGAACTGGAAAAAAAACAAAAAGAAGCGGCGTCACAACATCAGGATGATGCAATCCGTAAATTAGCAGAAGCAAAAGAAAAACTGGA
>JAJDEK010000372.1 GCA_029259875.1 Planctomycetaceae bacterium | reverse complement strand
GCATTGACCTTGAAGTCCCCGCTCCTTTGGCTTGGGTCGAAGTGGGAACAGACCCTCTGTACGTCTCTTTCGGAGAGCTTCAGAATTCGATCTCAGAAGTCGTCGTTCTTGAAGAAACGCCGATGCCGCCAGAGAAACCACTCAACGTACTTGAGTTCAATCTGAATCCGGAACCAACGACGGCTCCCGCGATTGTCATGAACGTACAAAAAATCAAAATCATTGAACGAGAAATTCTGGACCCGGAAATCGATCAGCCGTTTGTCGTCGAATCGAAGCCTTCTCAAATGGAAGTAGAAAGTCGACTCAATCCTGCGGAACGACTCTTGTTTGATCAAAACTGGAAACTCATTGATCTTGCCAGAGCAAATACGCGGACACAACAAGTCATTCGTCCCACTTTGTATCACGAGCGTTTTCCGGGAGGAGAACATTTACAAGTGGGGCAGGAACAACCCCTTGATCGCAGTCAACTCGATCGACTCACACGTGTGACCGCTCCTCAACAGTCAGACAAATTAAATATTGAAATCCGCAAACAGGTCCCCCAAGATGGTATTGCACAGAATCTGCTAACCTATTCTCTCCTGGTAAAAAATCAGGGAACGAGTCCTGCTTACAATGTGCAAGTCGATGAGGAACTTTCGCCAGCCACGAGTCTGGTGGATGTCTCTCCTCCCGCTGAAGTCAAACAGAATCAGCTACACTGGAAAATTGCCCGGCTTGATCCCGATGAAGAACGGGAATTTCAGATCAAAGTCTTTCTGGAAGAGGAAGGAAATGCAAAAACCAATTCGATTATCAGATTGGCTTCCAAGGTCGCCGCTTCTACAGATATCTCTGCACCCAATCTCGCTGTGCAAATGAAAGGTCCTGACGTAGTAACAGAGGGAGAAATCTTCCCGCTTGACTTCATCGTCAGTAATCAAGGACGACAGGACCAGCGTGAAGTCGTATTAAATTTGGACCTGCCTGAAGGTCTTGAACACGCAGAAGGCCAACAACTCACATTGAAGATCGACCAATTGGCTGCCCGTGAATCACGTACGTTGCGTGCACGTGTGCGCGCGACGAAATCTGGGCTCGTGACATCACAGGCGGCTCTGGCAGCACAAGGTGTTTCGCTCGAACAGACCTCATTGAAACAAAAGATCGTAGAAAGAAAAACGGAACGCAAACCAAAGACCTCTCAACAGACTCCTGCACAAGCTAAAACGCCTCTCAAGTCACCTGCACCGACCCAATTCTGCCCTTGCCAACCCGTCTATCTTCCCCCGGTCATGTATTTGGTCCCCTGATTGACTATTGAGTTGAATCGTTCTCCCACATTTGGTTACCATCGAACGAATACTTTTTTCGTTTGAAATCCGAATTACTAAATCGTGGAGAGAACCGATATGAGACTTCTTCAGTGGACTAATCAACGTTTCTCGTTCCGCCACGCAATGATTTCTGTTTTCATCCTGAGCCTCTCTCATTTAACTTTTGCCCAACAACCAGCACGCAGGCAAGGTGAAATGGCGGGAGAACTCAGCACCGATTCGGTGATTCTTCAGTCACGCCTGACGGCACCGAAATTAGATGAAACAGGTGACCTTACAGGACAAGCCGGTATTGCCCGCTTTGAGCTTTCCACTCAGAAAGAATTTGCGAATGCTTTTTTTACTGAATGGCTCACCGCAAAACCCGAACATGATTTTATAGTCAAGACGCTGGTGTCCGAATTGAAGCCAGGGACGCGTTATTACTACCGACTTCAATACGGATCTAAGAAAGCATCCACACAGACCGGCCCCACTAATACCTTCCAAACGCTTCCCGCCGCCGAACAAGTTGCAGAGATCAACTTTGCAGTTGTCACAGGCATGAACTTTCACTTCTTTCAGCATGGTGCTGGTAAAAACCGTCCCGCATACCAAGGAGAGGATAAAGAACTGGGATTCCCGGCACTGGTCAGTATTTTGAAATTGAAGCCAGATTTTTTCGTGGGGACTGGCGATAACGTTTACTATGATCATCCACGCAAAAGCTCGGCACAAACAACTGCAGCGCTCCGAATGAAATGGCATGAACAATTTGCACAACAGCGATTTATCGACCTTTTTGCTCAGGTTCCCACCTATTGGGAAAAAGACGATCATGACTTTCGGTATAACGATTGTGATCTGACTGGCAACAGAGCCCCCACAAATGAACTCGGACTGCGTATGTTTCGTAAACAGGTTCCAATAGTTGATCCGAAAAACAAAAACCCGATTACTTATCGCACCCACCGCATGGGAAAACTATTACAGGTTTGGTTTACAGAAAATCGAGATTATCGCAGTCCCAATCGTGCGCCTGATGGACCCGATAAAACAATCTGGGGAGCCAAGCAACGCAATTGGCTCAAAGAAACGCTCAAGAAGTCAGATGCCACGTTCAAACTGATTATCTCTCCCACTCCCATGATTGGCCCCGACGATAAATCCAAAAAGGATAACCACACCAACATTGGTGGATTTCGGCAGGAACGGGATGAATTTTTCAAATGGATCAAACAAGAGCAATTGAACCAGCAAGGTCTTTACCTAATTTGCGGAGATCGCCATTGGCAATACCATTCGATTGATCCCTCTGGTGTTGAAGAGTTTTCCACTGGCGCGCTCGTCGATGCCAATTCCAGATTAGGCATTAAGCCGGGAGCCAAAAAAGGAACCGATCCACATGCAGAAATCAAACAACCCTATACATCAAACCCGGCCTCTGGTGGCTTTCTATATGTTTCAGTGAAACCCGCTGGAGACGGGGATACGGGAACTGCGACTTTTCTATTCTACGATGAACAAGGAAAGCTCTTACACCAGGTACAAAAAAAACGAACGATTGATCCATGATTCCGCCTGTCATTCTCATTGATCTTTCATAATCAACGAACAGAATATTGCAAGTAGTTCAAGTAAGGCAGTAGCATAGAGAGGTTCTATTTTACTGATCATACGAAAATATGTTCGCCCCTTCCAGAGAGACTCTGATGAAACAATTTGCACGCTCTTTTCAATTACTCGTTCTGACATTGATATGGCCATGGATCGGAATGCTGGGCTCCATCCATGCAGCAGACCCAACCATTGGTCAAGTAACAATCAAAGCGGGCAAGCATGCAATCGTCAACGAACCAGTTTTTGTACTTCTGCCAGAAACCGGGTTCCCTCACTCCGCGGTGTATCTTGTGGAACAGTCATCACCCGGTACAAAAGCCATCCCCGCGCAAATCGAAAACAGGGAAGATGCAGCCGACCGTCTCTGGTTCATACCACCGGGAAAAACAACAGCCGATGCCTCGCGGGTCTTTGAAATCAAAGCTGGCCAGAAGACTGTTGAGAACGGCGTTTCGATCAAAGATACTGGAGAAGCGTTTCAGATGCGCAT
>JAJDEK010000371.1 GCA_029259875.1 Planctomycetaceae bacterium | reverse complement strand
GTCATAAACAATCAAATAGCCACCAGATTTATAGGGAACCAGAGCCCCGTCTTCGATTGGAGCCGCAATCGGCTTGCCGTTATTACATTTCCAGCCTGCATAGTTTTTACCGTTAAACAACAACTTCCAACCGGCGGCTTTCTCAACAGCAGAGAGTTTGTTGTCAGTAGCAGAATGTCCTTCACCCGCCAGATCCAGTTTTGCGAGTTTCGTATTTGCTGCTTTTTCCGCCTTTTCGAGCACGCTGGCAAGCGTCACTTCGGCTCCTCCTTGACGTTTGCTTTCGTCGGCTGCTTCCATGAAGCTATAGATTTCCAGTGTTTCCTCCTCGCTCACAGGTGGTTTGCCCGAACGGAAGAACTTCACAATTTCAACCAGCAATGGCTTGTAGCCATCGTAGCCACCGACGGCCACTTCCCCATTCTTCCCAACAGCAGTTCCGCCATATCCTTTTGGAGTTCCTTTGCGAACACCAGAGAATTGCCCCACTCTTCCCCCAGCCCACTGCCCAACGACTTCGTCCCGGTCAGCATTACTTACAGTTCGTTTGACAGATTGGCAACCTGGGCCCATGACAGTAAACAGAGTTTCCACACCGTGAATTCCATACCAGAAAAGACTGGGATGTGTTTTCTCTAGAGAACAGGGGCTATGAGTACTGCATTTAGTAATCTTTCCCTCTTCACCATTTCTCAGACGCTGAGCACCTTTCGAAAAACGAAGAGAAGACGAGGAAAACATGGGAGTATTATACTTACGTGATAGTTCAAACAAGGCAACGGCATCGGTAAGCGAACCGGCAATAGGCTTATCAATAAAGACTGGTTTACCCGCCTTTAACACAGGAAGAGCCTGTTCTAAGTGAGGACGGCCATCGTTGGTTTCCAGAAAGACCACATCCACTTTCTTTAGCAGGTCATCAATGGAATCAACAATCTCAACCCCCATCTTTTTGACTTCTTCCGTGTATTTCGGAACGCGCGAGACACTGGATTCAATATCGGGGCTCCCTTTGGGGTACGCGGCAACGACCCGAATACCAACTAGCTCCCCTTCAGGAGTTCCTGTATTGAGTATTTTTGTGAAAGCAATTGCATGGGATGTATCGAGCCCAATAATGCCTGCCTTTAATTCTTTTTTCGCACTTTCAGCCATCAAAGGGCCAGTGAGTGCCACTGCTAGCATCAATAATGAAAGAGTCGCCAAGCTAAAAAGCCGTTTTAAAGGTCCCGAGTTCATAATTTTCCTCAATCAAGTGTGACAGGTGAGCAATCAGGAAACTGGCAGGAAAAGCTATTCCCTTTGAATAACAGAAGAATTGCTTCGGTTTCCTTATGAATGTTTATAAATTCGATTATTGCAGACAATGATTACGAAATGCAATCAAACAAACGTTTGGAGTCTGAAATTTCGAGTATCCACTAGTGAAAAACATCAAAAATCTTTGCAAGCTATTACCTAAGAACAACTTATCCTATTAGAAATCCCGAAAAGCAAACTGAACCACAACTACTTTAAAGTGGACGAGGCGTTCCATGGTTTTAAATTGAGAATACTCAATCAATGTCAGTCCGAATAATCCTTCCCATTCAAACTATCAATCACTGATTGCTGCCAATTGAGTAATCCCGCTTTCATTTTCTGAACTCGCTTGGGGTCGACTTTGGAGAGGTCCTTCTTCTCAGAATGATCTTGAGCAAGATTGTAAAGCGTATACTGAGGCTTGTCCTTTTTTGAAATCATTTTTAACAGCTTATAGTCACCATCAATCCAAGCTGCTGCTCCCGGCAAGTCATTCTTCGAATACTTTGCATTTAAGCTGGCAGCCTCCGCATCGGGAACTGGTCCTTCAGGACTCGGCTTTTCCGGCGTCTGTCGTTGCTTTAGTTTGAGCAATATTTCTGTACTGCGTTTGGGATGCCCTTTAGCGGGGTAAGTCCAGAAACCCATTGGTTTGGAACGTGATGCCATCTGACCTTCAATCAGAGGCAAAAGGCTGACACCATCCAGGTAAGGTTGATGTGAAACTTTCGCGCCTGTCACAGCCAGAACGGTTGGATAAATATCAATGGTCCCACAGGGCACATTTGTGGTTTCCGGTTTTTGAATACGGGCCGGCCACTCAATAATCGAAGGCACGCGAATGCCTCCCTCCCAAAGATTCCCCTTCCACCCAGCAAGCCCTCCAGTCGCCTGGGCACGAGAGTCTTCTTTTTTAAAGCGGGGAGGGCGAGGTCCATTATCACTGGTAAACCAGAGGAGTGTGTTTTCTGCCAGTCCCAAATCTCTTAACTGTTGACGTAGATGCCCCATGGCTCGATCGACGCCGGTAATTTCACCAAAGTAGTTTTGAAAATCAGCCGACTGGTTCTGATAAAGATCTTTCAGCTCAGAAGTTGCTTCATGAGGAGTATGAGGATTTCCAAACCAGATTACAGCTAAAAAAGGCTTGTTTTTCGAGTTTGATTTTTTGATAAACTTTAGCGCTGCATCAACGGTCACACGTGAGCTCTCTCCTTTTAACTGAGTCACAGTTCCATTGTGGCTCATGAAGGGATCGTTCTCATAAAAATTGGGACTCGAAACCCACTCATCAAAACCACTGTTACCAGGAGAAACAGGGCTATTAGCTTGTACTGAGCCCAAATGCCATTTACCAAAGTGTCCAGTCGTATATCCGGCAGACTTGACGGCTTCCGCAACAGTCACTTCCTGTGGTCTTAACGTGTGCCCCCAACTAAAACAGGCAAACCGATTGGGGTGCCTTCCCGTAAGAAAACTCCCACGCGTTGGGGAACAGACGGGGGCAGCCGCATAAAACCGATCAAAGCGAAGCCCACTGGCAGCCATATCATCGAGATGGGGAGTTTTAAGGATCGAGTGACCATTAAAGCTGGTTTCACCCCAACCCTGATCGTCGGTCATACAAAGAATGATGTTCGGACGGTTGGATTGCTTTTGAGCTGCTCCTACAGAATGAGTGTGGCTGCTCAAGCAAAAATAACAAAACAAAACGAAAACAATGACTCTACCATGAAAATTCATATCATGCCTCGGATTTGAAAGACATCAGTGAAAAGTAACTACATAGCCAATCCGCTCTATCCTGTTCCAATTGGAAGGGGGCGCCAAGGAATTTCAGCCGCCCTTATCGATTTTCCAGAAAGTTCTTTCACACTATTTAATAGATTGCTGAAAGTTCATACGAATTTTATTTTCTACTCCAAGCCAGTTTCGACTAAAAACAGCTTAAATCTAGTGCAAAATGCCCTAAACCGCGTTCTGTTTTGTATGCTTGATGATTGCATCGATCTCACCTGCTCGGCTATACTCCTGCATGACGCCTTAATCTTCCTCTGAACTGACGTCGATTGAATGCCATCGAGCTACGAGCTACATAACGGCTTCACACAAAAATCGAGGAATCGCTCTATCCCAATCTCAATCGCGCTACACATGATTTTCAATTTCAAAAAATCAGTACTACAAAATACAACAGAGGAACAAATCGCGAAATGAAACCGACAAAACATAATGGCCCTTATTTTGTCGGTGTTGATATTGGTGGCACAAATATCAAAGTTGGCATTGTAGATGACTCAGGACAAACGCTCGCGTTTTGCAAAACTAAAACCGAAGTAGTCAAAGGAGTTGAAACCGGCTTACAAAACATTTATCACGCGATCCAAGACGTATTGTCTGACTGTAAATTTACGATGGACGATGTCAAAGCGATTGGTATTGCCACACCAGGTACAATGGATATTCCTGGTGGAAAGCTGGTAGATCCTCCCAATCTACCAACCTGGAAAGATTTTCCCATACGACAGGTCATCTGTGATCATTACTCGGGAAAAAAAACGATACTACAAAACGATGCTAATGCAGCCGCTTATGGAGAATATTGGGTGGGGGGGGCACAGAAAGTACAGAGCCTGGTTTTCTGGACGCTGGGTACTGGAATTGGCTGTGGGATCATTATTGATGAGATGATTATTGAAGGTCGACATTCACATGGGGGTGAATGCGGTCATATGATTATTGAAATGACAAATGGGCGCTTGTGTGATTCGGGACAATATGGAACACTCGAAGCATATGCAGGAGC
>JAJDEK010000038.1 GCA_029259875.1 Planctomycetaceae bacterium | reverse complement strand
TTGGTGAATCGAGTGACTTGATTCACCAAGAATTATGCGAGTTCGTTGTCACTGCTCTTCTGTTCCAGGATCAGTAGTCTTTGTTCTAAGTTTTTAATGGTGTTGTCTAGCTTTTGAATACTTCCATAAGCTCCTGCAGCGAGAGAAATGCCCATAAATGCCATAAACCATGTGAACTCCATCACGACTCCTATTATGAAAGGTTAGTGTCTACTGTTTGGTTACCAATGTTTGGTTACCAATTCGTATGATAACTTGGAGCAGCTTTAGGTGCCAAAGATTCATTATAACTAGAGCTCCCAAGCTATTTTTGATTGATTTCAATCTCTGCAGATGCGTGGGTTTCAGTATAATATGAGTTCGTTTCTGAGAGTGATGCGTCACCGTTGGTAGTTAACTCTAGAAGCCATTATTACTTTTCGAAACATGCTTCAGTTCATCGGGGAAGAACGACATGATTACGCAGATATGCGCCAAAAATCAGCGTAGTTTGGTGATTTCATGGTGCATTGAAGGCAAATTCTGTCGCAATGCCTTTTTTCAGGTTTGTCATAACTAAAAGGGAGAGAACAGTTTGTTGCTCAATCTGAAATTCGTCCCGCATAAAGGACAAGCTGTTTTTTGAATGTAAGTTCTGTCGTGGAACTTCATTAGAGGAAATTAAGAAAATTTCACTCGTGCGCGCGACGCATAACAAACGGTTATCCAAATTGGTGCTTTCGGATCAAGTGCAGTTTGTGTACTCAAAAAAAGAGGGCTCAGGAATGCTTATTACCCGGAGTTAGTTTCCTGGGTGCCGTTGTGATTTTGCTGTTTTGAGTGGTGGAATGCAAAATATGTAGATATGCTGATTGATCATGTGAAGCTGAATCTTCAGCTAAACAAGTCTGAACTTTTTATGGAGTCTGGTTGATGAGCACTTTGAGAATCGTCTCGTTTACTGTGGTGATTTTTGTTTTTGCTTCAGCGACGATGGCACAGGCACCTGCGAAAGGTAAAAAGTTTCAGTATCACTATGAGAATATTGCCATCCCTCGCGCGAGCGCGGATGAGCCGATTCGTAAAGAGTTTTCACTCGGGTTGGCGGACCGTTATTTGGAGCAGGGGGCGCTTGCCTGGACGAAGCAACGGAAGTGTGTGAGCTGTCATACGAATGGGTTGTATCTGTTTTCCAGACCTGAATTGACAAAGGAATTGGGGCCGCCTTCCATTGAGAGTCGTAACTTCTTTATTTCAGAGTTACGAAAAATGAAAACGATGGATCGGGAAAAACTGTTAGATGGAATCCGTCCGACACAGGTTGCGTATCTCGCAGCTGGATTGGCAGAGTGGGATCGGCATGTCAGCAAAAAACTTTCACCGGAGACTGATGAAGCACTACGTCTGATGCTTAGCCTGCAATCAAAGGATGGTAGTTGGGGCAATGCGGATTGCTGGCCTCCCTTCGAATCGAGCAACTTTCAGGGTGCGACTGTGGCAGCGCGGGCACTT
Source organism: Planctomycetaceae bacterium (assembly GCA_029259875.1). Classification (GTDB taxonomy): domain Bacteria; phylum Planctomycetota; class Planctomycetia; order Planctomycetales; family Planctomycetaceae; genus Gimesia. The sequence continues at coordinate 11,632 of JAJDEK010000038.1, read as the reverse complement.
TCTTCAGCGCCAGGCTGGTTGGATGGGTTGAAAGACGAAACCTTACAGGCAGGAGTGGAGCGACTCAAAACCTATTTAAAGAAAACGGAACCCGCGCATGATTATGGTCGACTGATTCTATTATGGACGGCGGCTCGTTATCCGGATCTGATTAGTGCCGAGAAGAAGCAGGCATTGATCGAGATGGTCATGCAGCATCAACTTCCTGATGGTGGCTGGTCCATTCGTACTTTTGCTGCTCCTGAAGCTTGGGGACGTGGAAATCGTGCAGAGAAGTTACGCGAAGAACCTGAATTTGATAAAACAGCCAAAGCCTGGAAGAATCTGGCCAGTGATGGTCATCAAACAGGGCTGGCAATTATCGTCTTACGTGAAAGTGGTGTGCCCGCTGATGATCCACGGATTCAAAAAGGAATTCAATGGTTGCTGACACACCAACGTGAATCAGGACGCTGGTGGACGCGGTCACTCAATACTGATCGCTGGCATTTCATAACCTACAGTGGAACGTTTTATCCCTTACAGGCTCTCAAGAAATGTAATGTCTTACCTGCGTTGAAACAAACAACGGCGAGATAATTTGCCTGTGTGTTGGTTAAGCCAACGTTTATTTTTGACTGGCTTGCCATTTTTTAAACTGAGTTGATTCTGTGAACTTGGAATAGTTTTCTAATTCACTGAGGTCCAGATCTTCGTAGGAGAACCCAAACTTCGTTTTCAATATATCCAGGTATTTAATGGTTTGGTCAAAATTACTCTGCATTACAGAAATATTGATGAGATGCATATAGGGTTGCAATAAGTTCGGTTCAATTTCACTTGCTTTGCCCGCGTATTTTCCTGCTAAGACAATGTCACCCATTTCGATAAGGATACCTGCCCGTAGGGAGTACAGATACGGGTCGACAGTTTTGATTGAGGCATTCAAGCGATCAAGGCATTCTAGTGCAGTTTTGTAGTCGCCCATTAATATAAAGTAATCAATGCTTAACAATTCCACTGTTGCGTCACTGGGAAAATACTTGCGAAAAACACTTATCACTTGCAAGTATTTTTTGTGATTCTCTTTTTCTATCGTATCTTGAGCCAATCTCAACAGTACCGTTTTCCGACCTTTATATTGTTTGGGAAGTTGCTGATAGGCCTGAAAGGGGTCGCCTTTTTCTGAAGAGAGATTGAGAAAGTCGAACAGTTTCTTTTGGTCTTGGATGCGACTTTTTTGCTCAGCATTGAGTTTGTCTTGAACACTTAATTGTGCTTTCTGGATTTCTGGCATTAAAGACCATTTGATCGTTTCCGAAATCAATTCGCCGGTGGAAAAACTATCGATGTCAACAATTTTTAGTTCTCCTGACGGTTGCTTCTCAACGATCAGGGCATGGTAGTTCAAAGTCCAGTCAGGTCTGAGGAAGCGGAAAATGACTTTGTACTGGTTTTGTTCTTTTCGCATCGTTAAAAAGCGATAGTCGGCGCCATTTACAATTTCACCAAGCAATTCGGTATCGATTCCCGGGTTATTTCCAGTATATGTTGATTCCAATTGCTGGCGGAGGGGTTGAATCGATTGCTGGACGGCTGGATTCTGTTCGAATTCAGCAAGTGTCCTGTTGATGAACGTTTTCCAATTGAATAAAGCACGAAATTTTGTTGGGTCTTGTGAGCTTGCTGTTTGCTGGACCTGTTTTGCAAATGCCTGCAGTTCTGTAGGAGTCATTGATTGCGAATTACGATTGCCATTGGTTTGAGCCATCGCATTTTGCAGTGTGGATAAAATGATCGCTAAAATAGTGAGACTGAGTAAAGTCTGCTGATAAACAGGGCGTTTGAGACAATGATCCATCATAGTGACTCTCGATTTCCTAAGGAATTTGCGTAAGAATATGTGTACCGATGTTTTATTCTTATTGCGCAATATAAAAATATCACTTCTGATATCGACTGTTCCCTGCCCTGTAGCTTGACAGTTGTTTTGAAAAATGCATAGTATGTTCGATTCCTGTCAGAAAAGCTGGTAAGAGAGATCTCCGTGCGCTCACAGGATCATTAGTTTACGGTAAGTTGTTTTTCACGTATAGTTTATGTTAAGTCAGGTGTTTTAAGGCGGTCTTTTTCATGGCAGTTCCTAAAAGGCGGATGTCAAAATCTAATTCTCGTAAGAGACGCAGTCATAATAGTATCAAGGTTTCTAAGCCTACATACTGTCCACAGTGTGGAACAGCGTCACCTTCACACGCCATTTGCCCTCATTGTGGTTTCTATCAAGGGCGTACCATCGTTGATACTGAGGATTAAGCATCAATGCGGATTGCACTGGATGCAATGGGAGGGGATTTTGCCCCTGAACCTAATATTACTGGCGCAATCGCAGCGTTACAGGCAGATCTCGCTCTGAATGTAGTGCTTGTAGGCCCACAAGATCAAATCAAATCTCAGATAGAGGCCTCCGGATATTGCGGGGATCGTCTGTCTGTAGCACATGCGAGTCAGGTTGTGGGCATGGAAGAAAAGCCCACCGATGCGATGCGCCAAAAGCCTGACAGCTCCATTTCGATCTGTTGGAAAATGATGGCAGCCCGCGAAGTGGATGCCGTCGTCAGCGCTGGAAATACGGGGGCTGTGGTTGCTTCTGGCTTGAAGACTCGGTTGTTTTTGAAAGACGTAAAACGCCCCGGAATTGCAGTTACATTGCCGACCTTGGCCGGTCATGCAGTCCTGATGGATGTGGGTGCAAATCCTTCAGCACGCCCATCACACCTCTATCAATATGCGATTATGGGCGAGATCTACGCTCACGAAGTACTAGGCATTGAATCTCCCAAGATCGGGCTGATCAACATTGGCAGCGAAGATGGTAAGGGGAATGATCTCTACCGTGACACCTATCGTTTGTTGAGCGAAGGGCCACTTAAAGACAATTTTGTTGGAAATGTTGAAGGTCGAGGCCTCTATCAAGGGGAAGCTGACGTTCTGATCTGTGAAGGTTTTGTGGGCAACGTTGTATTGAAGGTCAGTGAGGGAATGGCTGATTTTCTGATGCAAGAGGCTTCAAAGCAAATATTAGGTTGTCTGGATACCGAACGTGAACAAGCCAAGCAGGCATTTCTGGATATGGGTAAGCGATATCGTTACCACGAAACGGGGGGCGCACCTTTACTGGGAATTGACGGGATTTGTGTCATTTGTCATGGATCTAGTGATGCTCAGTCGATTTCGAATGCTTTGAGGGGGAGTGCCATGTTAAAGGATCGTGGCATCAATTCACAGATCGCCGAGCATCTGGCTCAGAAACCTGTAGCATAACTCGACGTCCTTAAAATAATTGCATTTTATAGATATAGAAGGATCGACCAGTGAGCAGAATCGCTTTTTTGTTTCCCGGGCAGGGCGCTCAGCATGTCGGTATGGGCAAAACGATTGTCGAAAAATATCCGGCTGCCCTGGAACTTTTTAATCGTGCTGCTGAAATTCTTAACTACGATTTGGCCAAACTTTGTTTTGAGGGTCCCAGTGAAGAGCTGGATTCAACGGTTATCAGCCAGCCCGCTTTGTTTGTGACGAGCCTCGCAGCTTTAGAAATGTTACGGGCTGATTCCCCCGACAAAGTTTTAGCTTGTGAAATGGCGGCAGGTTTAAGTCTGGGAGAATATACGGCTCTCGTCTTTGCTGGTGCAATGACTTTTGAAGATGGTCTGCGTGTTGTGCAACGGCGCGGCGAAGCCATGCAGGCAGCTGCAGATGCAAATCCTTCTGGTATGGTCAGTGTTTTGCTGCTGGATCGAGAAAAAGTAGTGGAAATCTGCGAAGCCGCTTCTTCTGCTGGAAAGATCTGGATTGCTAATTATTTGTGCCCCGGAAATATTGTTCTCTCCGGTGAAAACAGTGCCTGTGAACGGGCTGCCGAGCTAGCTGAGCAAGAGGGAGGCCGTGCGATTCCATTGGCAGTTGCAGGTGCATTTCATACAGAGATTATGAAACCTGCCGACAGTCAGTTATCAGAGGCACTAGGAGGCGTAGGGCTAAAAAAGCCAGAAATTCCCGTGATTTCGAACGTAGATGCTGAAATTCATGAAGATCCAGATGAAATACGTGAATTACTGATAAGACAAGTTATTAGTCCGGTTCTCTGGGAAGATTCAATTCGGAAGATGTTGGATAATGGTTTCGATGAATTTTACGAAATCGGTCCAGGCAAGGTTCTGAAAGGGTTGATGAAGCGAATCAATCGGAAGATTTCCTGCGAAACCGTGAATGATTCCTGAGTCGTATGAATGAGTGCTTGATTCCTGCACACTGAAAAGCAGGCAAGAGGGCGGATGTGCAATTTTGTAAATTTTGTCCAGTCAGTCAGAGCTTGATCTAATCTATCAGTTTGTGCTACAACAACTTACAACAATAACTCAAAGAAAATTCTAGAGAACCGAAATTCGTGTGTTCTCAGACTGGAAATGTAGCTCCGCTCAAATTATGAGATAACTTTGGTGGAGTAGACAAGACTAATAATTCTTGTCCCATTTTAAGGTTTACATAATTGGGGAAACTGGATATATCATCGCTACAGCTATTAGCGAATGCATCCAAGTTGGTTTGGTAAAGATGTTTCCAGCCATACTTAAGGTTAAAAAATCACTAAGACGGTGAAGGAGAAGAAGAGTGTCAATTGAAGAAAAAGTGGTTGGTATCGTTAGCGAACAATTGGGCCATCCTAAAGAAGATATTACTCTAGACAGTAAATTTATCGATGACTTAAAGGCTGACTCATTAGATATCGTTGAACTTGTGATGGAATTTGAAGACGAGTTTGATGTCACGATTCCCGATGATGATTATGACAAAATTAAAACGGTAGGCGATGTCGTTGGATACATTACTGAGAAAGCCAGCTAATTAGCGGCAATCATTTTTCAGTTCTCGCGTCCAATTGTTTTGATTACATAGAGTCCTGTCTTATCATTGTAGGAAGTGTTCACGAATGCGCAGGAGAGTCGTCGTTACTGGAATGTCTGTTGTAACGGCTCTGGGTTTAGATGTCTCAGAGTTTTGGGACAAAATATGCGCGGGCAAAAGTGGTGTTGGCCCTGTGGAACGCTTTGATTGTTCCGACTACAAGGTACGCTTCGGTGGTGAAATTAAAGATTTTGACGCCACTGAATATACCAATATCACAGCTAAAGATCTGAAACGTGTTGATCGGTTTGTGCAATTTGGCCTTGTTGGTGCTCATATTGCCTACCGACAAGCACAATTGGAAGATTTTGAAGGCGATCCCTATCGCAGAGGCGTTCTGGTGGGAAGTGGGATTGGTGGTCTGAACGAGATCGAAAATCAGCACGATCGTCTTTACAATCAGGGGCCAGCACGTGTTTCGCCGTTTATGATTCCTAAGCTGATGGTGAATGCTGCCAGTGGAAATATTTCGGTTACTTATAAATTGAAGGGGCCGAACAGTGCAGTTGCAACGGCCTGTGCATCAGCGACAAATGCGATCGGAGATGCGTTTAAGTTAATTCAAAATGATGTAGCGGATATTATGGTAACGGGTGGTAGCGAAGCGGCTGTAACTCCGATGGGACTATCGGGCTTTGCTCGGATGAATGCACTTTCGACTCGTAATGATGATCCTCAGTCAGCCAGTCGTCCCTTTGATCGTGATCGAGATGGTTTTGTGATCGCAGAAGGGGCTGGTATTATTGTGCTTGAAGAATATGAGCACGCTAAAAAACGAGGGGTCCCCATTCTGGCAGAAGTGATTGGCTATGGAATGTCGGCTGATGGTTCACATATGACTGCTCCTGATCCTGAAGGGCGTGGGGCAGGACGTGCCATGCAAAATGCGATTAGAGATGCCGGTATAAACAATGAAGATATTGACTATATCAATACTCATGGCACGAGTACTCCTTTGGGCGATGTCGCAGAAACTGCTGCCATAAATACCGTTTTTGGTGCGCATGTGAAACAAATGCCTGTTTCCAGCACCAAAGGTCATTTAGGGCATTTGTTAGGAGCCTCCGGTGGTGTTGAGTTTGTTGTTGCTGTCAAAGCACTGCAAGAGCAAACTGCTCCCCCTACTATCAATCTGGATGAACCTGATGAAAGATGTAATCTGGACTACATTCCTCATGAGCCACGTGGGATGAAAATTAACCGAATTTTGAAGAATAGTTTCGGGTTTGGCGGGCATAATGCTTGTTTAGTTCTTCAAAAATCACCATAGCGGGCTACTGTCTTTAGGTCTGCTGGAGCACTGATCGCATGGTTCCCAATGTCTGTTGTATTCAGGCAATCTCTGTTTGAGTGGAGTTTTCCCGAATTATTCTGTATCTCGTTATTGCTTCAGGGTTGAAAATCAGGCTTCGATTGTCTTAGCTATCCCATGTCATCAGGTGCTTGAGGATGTATGGATAGTGTATGTTTGTTTGATTTTGACTGCTCTGTTGGGTTCAGGCGGGAGATCAGACAGTAATGAGTAACTCCACAAATTCTGCTTTTCAAGCTATGATATATGGGTCAGGGGATTCTTGTACCGAAGTAGGCCGAGGGCTTGTCTGTGGAGAATAATTTTCTACGATACAGGTATAATATTCAAAAGTTGCTGACGCGAAGTGTATGCGGGACTTTCTAAAGAGATTCAAATGAATACAGAATCAAAACCACGAATTCTGATAACGGGAATGGGCATTCTCAGTCCCATTGGGGTTGGGGTAGAGGCGTTTCAAAGCAGTTTGCTATCTGGAAAATCAGGTATCAAAAAATCAGAATTGTACTCCTACCTGGCTGCACCAGATGTTGGTGTAGGCGAAGTTTCAGATTTCACCGATTCAACTGCAAGAAAACAATATCTTAAACAGCAGAGAAAAAGTATTAAGGTAATGTGCCGTGAAATTCAGATGGGCGTTGCCTCCGCGAATCTGGTAATGGAAGATTCCGCACTAGATCTGAGTTCTGTCGATAGTGAGCGTTTCGGAATCGAATTTGGGGCGAATTTAATGTTGAGCCCACCGTCTGTGCTTTATGGTGCCTGTATGGCGAGTACAGAGGGGACCGAGTTCAAATATGACCATTGGGGAGCCGAAGGGTTACCCAAAATGGAGCCACTCTGGTTATTAAAATATCTTCCCAACATGCCGGCGTGCCACATTGGTATCATCATCGATGCTCGTGGGCCGAATAACTCGATCACACAAGCTGAAGCTTCTGGGAACCTTGTACTTGGGGAAGCGCAGCGGGTAATTGAACGTGGCTGGGCCGATATAATGATCGCAGGCGTGACAGGGACGCGTGTGCATGAGGTGAAGTCGATTCATGCTAAGTTCTGGGATCAGCTGGCAGACTCACCAGCTGATTTTTCAAAACGTTCGCGACCGTTCGACAAAGGGCGAACAGGCCAGGTTGTGGGTGAAGCCGCTTGCTCACTTCTGCTCGAAGAAAAATCGCATGCAGAAAATCGTGGCGCAAAAATCTGGGGTGAGCTCTTAGGAACAGGTGCCTCTTGTGTGCTCAACCGGAGTGGAGAACCAGATGTTAGGGCAGCTATTGCGAACTCGATCAAAGCAGCTTTAAATAGATCTGGGGTCCAGCCCGGTGATATCGGACACATTAATGCACATGGTCTTGGTGACACTGTTTTTGATGTGAATGAGTTTCAGGCGATTCAAGATATCTTTGGTGATAAAGCGACAGAAATTCCTGTGACAGCACTTAAAAGCTACTTTGGGAACTCTGGTTCTGCTTGTGGAATCGTCGAAGCCAGTGGGTCGCTGGTGGCTTTGAAGCAAGGGTTCATTCCTGCAACATTAAATTACGAAGATCCGGATCCGGATTGCCCATTAAACGTTGTTCGAAATGAGCCACTGGCAACAGCTAACAAGCTGTTCTTGAAAATTAGCACGACGACATGTGGCCAAGCCAGTGCTTCAGTGATCTGCGGCGCCTGAATTTGTCAGTAATTCGATAGTAAAATGAATAGCCTCGGAAATTTTTCCGAGGCTATTTTTGTTTAGAATTTCTTTAACGCGAACTGTGCACCACGATATGCGGATAAGTTTTTCATGTTTGTGTTGAGGGCTTGTTGGAAATTCTGGGTTGCTGCTGTGCTATTACCTGATATTAGTGCTTTTTGTCCAATAAAGTAATAGGCTTCGCAAGTCTGTGCTTTTGCCCGTTCCGGATCTTTGGGGTCAATTGATTTTAGTAGCTCAGTTTCAGAGATTGTACCCATTAAAAAGGAGAGAAGTGTATCGATTGAATCGCGCGTATCGGGTCTTTTTGCCAGGATCGATTGGAATTTCGCATCAGCGGCTGGCTTTTGATTGTTACGTACCATTGCGGTATAGATCCAAGGGTTTAGAACCTTCATTTGCTGTGGAGCCAGTTTCGCAGCCTGATTAAACTCTGCAAGAGCTTGGGGAAAATTCTGGCTGAAGAAGTAGGAGAATCCTAAATCAGATCGCAGAGCTGCATTGGACGGGTCCAGTTTTACTGCCTGTTTCTGGTCTTCAATTGCTTGTGCAGTTTTTCCTTGTAGGAGTCTGGCCTCACCCCGCATGCCTAGAACGAATGGTTGGTTGGGGGCGATGGACAACGATTGAGTCAGGTCTGCTTCAGCCGTTTGGGCTTTGCCTCCTTCTAGGTAAGCAAAGCCACGGTTGGTAATGGCATGGTGGTATTTCGGGTCGATTTGGATCGCTCGAGAAAAGTCGTTAATTGCTTCCTGGATTTTGCCTTGCTGTTGATAAAACATAGCGCGATTATTGTAGACAACAGGAGAGTTTGGCTGCTTCTGAATAACCTGATTGAAGCTAGCCAGCGCCATTTCGTTATTTCCTGCCAAAGCATAGGCGTCTGGAAGTGCTAACAAAGCGGCAATATGATTTGGAGAAAGTTTGATTGTCTCGGAAAAGTCTTTTGCTGCTTCCTGAGGTTTATTGAGCGGTAAATAGATCATACCCCGTTGGTAGTGGAAGTTCGCTCGTTCTTCCGGTGTTAGATTTGGACGCGCCAGGATTTGATTAGCGACATTTAAGGCTGTCTCTGCGTGGCTTTTTTTATTTTCCATTACTGCCAGGTTCATCATTCCATAGAGATAAGGCAGATAGTAATTCACATTATTGTTTTGGCTGAAGCGGATGGCTTCACGCGCGTCACCTACTCCATCTCTGATCGTTTTCATATTTCCCTGTGCTCTTCCAGATTCAACACGTGCACTGGCGCGAAGGTAGTATGCGAGGTGATCATTAGGCTTTTGTTGTAAAACCTGTGAAGTCAGTTCAATCGATTTTGCATAATCCCCTTTTTGTTGAGCTTGATCAGCCTGCATTTTTTGTTGTGCAAATGGGTCGTTAGGGTTCGGTGCTTGTGCGGTTGCGTTGAGCGGAATTCCAAGGCAAATAATCAAAAGAGGGAGTAAACGAGACATTTCAGGATCGTCCTTCGGAAAGTGAGGATGTGTTTATTAATTAACAAACCCGGCAGAAGGCAATGGGAATCGCTGGGGCCGTGATTTATTCATAATACTATAGTAGTTTTCTACTTTGATGGAGATCAATCTTTGAGCATCAAATAGAAATAGCCTAAATGGCTCATTGTGAAGATTTGGTGTTAAGCTTACATTGCTTTCAATTACGTGTAAATAAGAATAGTTGCAGGCTCTATTTTTCATTTCTGGGATCTATGAACTAAGTCGTTGTGAAATAGTTGGCTGCGGTGCTTGACATCTGAACGTGCGGAGATTAATTTCACCTAATAACAGAGTATTCTATTTTAGGGTGCTTTGTGCGCAATTGTTTTGCATACTGGCGTTCAGTATGCGAGTGTATTTGCAAGGGATAGCAGACTCATGTCTGCTTACTTCTTTGTGATAAATCGTCATTCGTAAACTCGAATGGAGTCCTCTGATATGTAGGCTGGTTGGAACTCGAGCGTTTGCTCACCAATCCGATGGTCGTGATTGTTGTATTGGAAACAACGTCACGGCTTTGCCGAGCTACCGTTTTACGGTGGTATAGGTAGTCATAAAGTGGGCATGGTCCCGCTTTTTTTTGTTAATAGTGATATCGTTGAAAGTTGAGTTTCTGTGATATCCAAAATGAATATGAATAGATTTGGCCGAATTAGGTCTTGTTTGAGTAGTTTTCGAGTCAGTTGATCCAAATCAACTGTCGAATGAAGGAAACACATTATGGACGGTAAGGAAGTTCTGCGAATCGTTGATGCCATTCAACGCGATAAAAGCATTGATAAAGAGATCGTATTTGGTGGAATTGAACAGGCCATCTTATCCGCTGCACGCAGGCATTTTGGGGATGATCATGAACTGACAGTCGAAATTGATCGTGATTCTGGTGAACCAACCGTTTATTGTGATTCTGAAAAGTTAGCTCAGGACATTCTCGGCGAAATTCTGGGGCGTGTTGCTGCTCAAACAGCTAAGCAGGTAATGATTCAAAAAATCCGTGAAGCAGAACGTGATTCCGTCTTTGATGAATATATGGAGATGCAGCACCAATCGGTTTCGGGAACAGTTTCCCGAGTCGAAGGGGGAGCAATACTTATCAACTTGGGGAAAATCGAAGGTATTCTTCCCCGCGGTGAACAGATTCCAGGTGAATCGTTTCGGGTTGGTGACCGTGTGCGTGCAATTGTTCTGGACGTACGAAAGGCTGGTAGTCGTGTTAAGGTGATCCTTTCACGAACGCATCCGGATATGGTACGTCGATTATTTGAACTGGAAATTCCTGAAGTCTCAGATCGTATTATTGATGTTCGTTCTTTGGCACGCGAAGCTGGTTACCGATCAAAAGTTGCTGTTTCTTGCATCGATAGCAGCATTGATTGTGTTGGGGCCTGCGTTGGGATGCGGGGGGCTCGGATTAAGAATATTGTGGACGAACTCGCTGGTGAGCGCATTGATATTGTGCGTTGGAATGATTCACTCCAGGTTTTGGTTCCCAATTCACTACAACCTGCAGAAGTAGAAGATGTCATTTTGTGTCCCATGTTGGGGCGTGTGATTGTGCTGGTACGTGAGGATCAACTTCCTCTGGCGATTGGTCGTAAAGGGCAGAATGTGCGTCTGGCGTCTAAACTGGTCGGCTGGGATATCGAAGTGATGACTCAGGCCGAGTTAGACGAACAATTAGATAAAACAGTTGAAGCTTTTTCTTCGATTCCTGGAGTATCTGAAGAATTGGCTGAAAGTTTAGTCTCTCAAGGATTCTTCAGTTACTACGATTTATCGGTAATTGAACCTGACCAATTAGCAGAGTTGGGAGGCCTTACTGCCGAGCAGTGCGAACAGATTGTTGAAGTTGCTGATCGGGAAAGCGAACGTGTCGAAGCTGAAGAAGATGCGATGCGTGCCGCGAAAAAAGATCGTCCCGTTGCGACTGAAGCAAGGAATGCACCAGAGAGTTCTGCTGCGGAGACTACTGAAGCAGAGACTACTGAAGCAGAGACTACTGAAGTAGAGACTACTGAAGTAGAGACTACTGTTGAGGAGACTATTGCAGAAACAACTGCTTTAGCGGGTGATGTCAACGATTCGGAGATAACTACGAGTTCAGAAGAAGGAACTGGTTCAGATCAAGAGCCGGTCAATGTCGAAAATACAACGGAAGATTCTACAGAAAAGCAG
>JAJDEK010000370.1 GCA_029259875.1 Planctomycetaceae bacterium | reverse complement strand
GATCGAGAGAAATGCTGTACTCTTGCATCATGATCTGAGAAAAGACGCGTATTATTCCGCTGCTGCGTGTTGAATTGTCACACTTTTGTCACAGCATCCTGAATTACTCCGGTTTAGTAGACAAAGCCTGGAAATTTCGATAAACAGGAGAAGCAATGTAATAGAATGCATGCAGGATAAGTGAGATCTCACTGCCCCTTCTTTTCTAATCTGCTGAACTGGATACGACGCTGAGTAATTATGCCCAAAGATTTTTTGAAAGACGCAAAAGACGAATATGATGTCATTGTCATCGGCAGTGGTTTGGCGGGGATGACGTCTGCCAACATTCTGGCTCGGCAAGGATATTCTGTACTACTCTTGGAGCATCATTACCAGTTAGGTGGGATGGCGACCTGGTTCAAACGCCAAAACGGTCACATCTTTGATATCTCCCTGCACGGCTTCCCTTATGGAATGCTCAAGAGTTGTCGGAAATATTGGACTCAGGAAATCGCCGATTCCATTGTTCCGTTAAGAGGCGTTCGGTTTGAAAACCCTCAGTTCTCACTGGAAACCACCTTCACACGTGATGACTTTACTAAACTCTTAATCGAGAAGTTCGGCATCGAAGCGGAAACTGTCAAACGCTTTTTTGATACCGCACGCAAGATGAACTTCTTTGATGACCAGGGAAAAACCACCCGCGAACTATTCGAAGAATTCTTTCCCGGTCGAGACGATGTTGTACGTCTACTGATGGAACCAATTTCCTATGCCAACGGTTCGACGCTGGAAGACCCCGCAATTACTTACGGGATCGTCTTTTCCAATTTCATGCAGAAAGGCGTCTACACTTTCCGTGGCGGAACCGATCGCTTGATCAAGCTCATCAAGGCTGAATTGGAAAACAACGGCGTCGATGTGCGTATTCGGACTCAGGTTGAGAAGGTCGAAGTCTCACCCGATCGCAAGGTGACTGGTGTGGTTGTCAACGGGAGACGTATCGGCTGTAAAGCGATTATGTCGAACTCCAACATCAAAGGCACGATTCTGAATCTCGTCGGCGAAGAACACTTCGATCCGAAATTTATCGAGGAAACCAAAGCCGTTCGACTCAACAACAGCAGTACTCAGGTTTACATCGCTTTGAAGCCGGGAGATGAACTCAATTTCTGTGGCGATTTACTTTTCCACTCAGAGCATAATGGCTTTGATATCGAAGCCATGCTCAGTAAAAATGTCAGCAGTCGGACGTTCTCTTTTTATTATCCGGAAACGCGGCCTGGGAGCGATCGTTCTCTAATCGTCTCTTCCACAAACGCCAACTTCTGTGACTGGGCCGATCTACCCGAAGAACAGTACGAAACCGATAAAGCGCATCTGATTGAATCAACCCTGGATTGCCTGGAACAATACGTGCCCAACATTCGGGATCGTGTGGATCATCTTGAAGCATCCACACCGCGCACGTTCCAACGCTATACCCAGCATCTGCAAGGTGCTTCCTTCGGCACCAAGTTCGAAGGTCTGAAAGTCAGCAAAGAATTACCCGAGCAGATTGAAGGTTTGTATCACGCTGGCTCCGTTGGCATTATCATGTCAGGTTGGTTGGGAGCTGTTAATTACGGCGTGATCGTCAGCAATGATGTCGATAAATTTTTGACACCCGCGGCTGCTCGTATCTGATTCTCTTTCAGCGCTGCATCAATCTCGAACTATAAGAAAAGAAACGGAACGATCTCGTGAATCTGGACGACATCAAAGCCTGCATTCCTCACCGCGAACCTTTTTTATGGTTGGATGAAATCGTCGCGCTGGAAGAAAATAGTATTCATGCCAGAAAAGTAATCTCCCCTGATCTGGATCTCTTTCAAGGACATTATCCCGATCATCCGATTTTACCCGGAGTCATTTTATGTGAAGCCGCCATGCAGGCGTCTGCCGTCTTCATTGCGAAATCAGGTATTGAAACTGGCGATAAAGTACCCGTAGCCACGCGGCTGAATAACACTAAATTTCGACGCATGGTCAAGCCGGGAGAAACACTCGACATCCATGTAACTCTCACCGAAAAACTAGGCAGTGCTTATTTCTTTACCGGCAAAATCTCCGTTGGTAAAGAGACCGCAGCACGAATGGAATTTGCCGTCACCGCAACAAACGGATAAAACATGTAGAAGTTCAGCCGAGTTACTTCTGTTTATTTTCAATCCGATACAAGTTATTCTCTGTTCGCAGAATGATCGACTTACCGGCGACCGCCAGTGAAGCAATACAGCCACCATCCAACTTGTTGGCGGCCAACTCTTCGTACTTCTTCGAAGGTTTAATCACGCGCGTTAGACCAGTCTTATCAGCCATATAAATCTTTCCGTCTGCAAAGATCGGCGAGGCCGAAAAGGCACTGCGCGCCATTCGTTCTTTCCAGATCAGTTTCCCCGTCTTGGCATCCAGACAAGAGGCGATCCCTTTGTCATCCACCATAAACAACATGCCGTCAATTAAGAGTTGAGAAGGTTTCGAAGGGATTCCTTTTTGCTCGATCCATTTCACATGCGATTCGGTGACATCACCTTTACCACTCGGGCTGACCGCATACAAATGCGCTTTACCAAACCCGGTTCCAATGTAAATTTTTTCGCCATCATACAACGGACG
>JAJDEK010000369.1 GCA_029259875.1 Planctomycetaceae bacterium | reverse complement strand
ATACTGAAGACGAGATACTGCAAAAGTATACGTTTTACAGTCATGTCGGGAACGCGTTAGCGTTATGGAGAAAAACGCATCCGGCGACCTTCTGGAAAGATTGGCAGAAAACACACCCTTACGTTCCAGATGCAGACGATCTTCGGGGAGCCAATGATGGCATCGAAGCGCGTAAGCCAAAGCTTTAGCTTGTATCCAGGTTTATTGCAGCGTCTCAAGAGCCATGTGAATCAAATATAATAGTATTGAAGCCGCTATGGTTAAATTGGACGCACTCTAAAGTATCTCAGTAGTAGAGGCTACTTTCAGGCAAGAAAATCTACTTTCCACCTACAACTGTGAATGACGCTTTCGAGCCAGCCGGTTTGAAGAATTCTGCCTGAATGCCTTTGTCATTTCTATCTGCCAGATTGATGAGCAGAGTGAGTTTATGCACGCCCTTTTCCAGCTCGAATTGATTTTCTGACTCTGAGTCTAATTGGTGAGCATCGATCCAGATTTTGGTGTCCTGGGCAGAATTGATATGAAAGCCGATTTTGCCTGCTTCCGTCACGTTAATTTCTGCCTGCAAGAGAACCATTGAATCGGTAGTTAACCCTTTCAATTCCTCGAAGGGTAACAAACCTGCCACCATCGCATATTGTGGTACCCAGCCTGTGCTGGGGGCGCGAAGCACATGTTCTTCGAACAACTCTTCATCAACATTTTCATTAGATAAAATCAGGTCTGGAATATTTCGCATGACTAACCAACGCTGTATGGTGGGTTTAGAACGGATCGCATAAGGGCCCGGTCTGCCTAGCACAGACAGGTATTTGACGATATCGACGAGTTCATCTCTTGTCAGAAATTTGGTTAATCCTTGAGGCATAAGCGAGCCGCCTTCAGCTTCATCATCAATGTCATCCACGGGAATGACAATTTGCTTTCCGTTCGCATCTTTCAGGATGATCCGTTCCTCATTGCGATCAACAATGATTCCACGAATGATTTTGCCTTCAAATGTGACGATGACAAACGTTTGATAGGCCTCTTTGACTGCTTGATTAGGATAAAGGATAGAACGAACCAGGTAATCAACGGGAGAACTGGCACCAATGGGGCTCAGGTCCGGGCCGACTTCGCCTCCGGCTTTGCTGACAGCATGGCATTTCATGCAACTGAGATCAGAACGGCGAAAGATTTGTTCTCCCCGTTCCGCGTTTCCATGGGCAATCACATCTGCGACGAGTTGTTTAAATTCCGCATCAGTAAGTTTCTTTTCTTCGCCTGACATGCCTGCGGCTTTGCTGAGCGCATCACTTAATGATTTGTCACTCCGGCCAACCGAATACATATAACGCAGAAGTTTTTTAGCAACATCTTCCGGGATCTTTTGCGAAGTAATGGCAGACGCCAATTGATCAGCGGCACCCTGTTTATCCAGAATTGCAGCGATAAAAGGAGTGGGATCTCCTGATTGTCCTGATGACATGATTTTGATGGCAGCTTCAATGGCCTGTTTTAAATCCAATGTCACCAAGGCTGCTGCTCCGAGATAGCGAATGTCCTGCGGTGAATTCTTCCCCGTGAGTACGTTCATTGCTTTGATGCTTTCAGGTCCACCAATGGAAACGAGGGCATCGATGGCAGCAGATCGTAATTTCTCATTCGTTTTTGTTGCTAATGCTAATTGTTGAAGCTTTTCCGTTGCGGAAGCGACTTTCCATAACCCCGCCAATTCTACTGCGGCCAGATTGATGGGCGGTTTTTCATTGATCAGAGTAGAGATGCCTTTCAGCGAACCTACAGGAATGATCTTTCGATTTTGGAATGCTTCTTTCAATGAAAGGAGTGATTTTTCCTTTAGCTCATCTTTAAAAGTGTTTGCGACAATTTGTTCCCAAATATATCCTAGATCTTCTTTATTCCCTTTACGGCAGATGAGTTCAATAATCGTTCCCTGGCGTTGTGCTGGGACCCGACCACTTTTCAGGAGTTTCATCAATGGGGCAACGCTACTCTTTGATTGGGCAACAGCGCGCTCTGAATTATGGAAGATGAGAGACAAGGTGAGCCCTGAAAGTAACAGGATTGAATAAATGTGTGGTTGATTTCTCATTTTGAAACTGACTCAGCGTAAAAGTCTTTTAAATTGTAGGTTAAGACGGTAATTGGTACTGATTGAAATGTAAGGGGGCGAGATCAAACTTATCCAGGAGAAAAACGATACTTTTCTCCTGGATAAAATGTCTGATTACTTATAGACAATACTCAAAGAACTATTTGTTATTCATTCTTTTTTCGAGTGTGTCCATCGTCTCTTTTAAAGTGTATTCAAGGTAGTAATCCTGAGGATGAATCAATGATTCGACCGCAATATCAAGTGCTTGAGGATCATGATAAAAACTCAGAGCACGAATTGCCTCCAGCCTGACTCTGGGGTGGTCATCATTGACCTGGGCTCTGAGTAATTCAAGAGAGCCATCCACTCGGTCACGCCAGTAACACAAGACACGCGTGGCAGCAGCCCGTGCGCGTGGTTCGGGTGAGCGTAACATCTTCTTCAGGAATTCGGCATCTACAACATCAAGGTTTTGGTGTACCCATAACGCTTCGAGCAAATTGTGCTGGTAATCTTTGTCCTTTGGATCAAGAGTCGAAACCCATTTGTTTACTGCTGAAATAACTTCCTGAGTGTCACGGATTCGTAATTCACGGCGAACGCGATAACGTACTTGATCTTCGTAAGTCTTTAGGAGGTCGAGCAGCTCGGGAATCGATGCTTTCGCAATCTCCGGATCTTTCAAGACTGGTTTTTTAGTATAAGTCACACGCCAGATGCGTCCGTGTTGGGCATCTCGATTGGGGTCTCGAATGGAGTGTTGCATGTGACCTACAAGTGGATTAAACCAGTCGATCAGATACAGTGCACCATCTGGTCCAAATTGAAGATCAACGGGTCTGAAGTTGGTGTCTGTCGATTTTACGAGCGGTTCCACTGGATCTGCTGCAAACCCAGAACCATCTTCTTTCATTTTGTACTGTAAAACGCCATGAAACCCGATGCAGTTGTTTAAGAGATAGTTGCCTTGCATTTCTTCCGGAAACTGTCGGCTGGAAACGAATTCGCATCCTGCAGTCGGTCGCCATTGTTTTTTAAGGAACTGCTTCATTCCCGCATGTTTACGGGGGTAGTCCAGGTCACCGGAATATGCGGTACCAAAATAGTTCGCTCCCCCCGAGGCATCTGCGACAAAGTTCTGTCCCCAACGGTCAAAGGTATGTCCCCATGGATTGGCATAATTGTATGAAACAAAGATGTCAAACTTTTCTGTTCGAGGTTCATAGCGAAAGATACCGGCATTTTTCACGCGGCGTGGACCATAGGGGGTTTCTACTTG
Organism: Planctomycetaceae bacterium; assembly: GCA_029259875.1. Lineage (GTDB taxonomy): Bacteria > Planctomycetota > Planctomycetia > Planctomycetales > Planctomycetaceae > Gimesia. The sequence goes on along the minus strand of JAJDEK010000369.1, from coordinate 1,119 downwards.
TGAGTGATGAAACGTTCCTTCCTGGAAGTATAAGTCTCCGCCAGGACCCCAGGTGAAAGCACTAATAGAGTGATGCGAGTCTGCTGAGTCGAAGCCATGCAGTACGATTTCTTTGTGGTCTGCATGACCATCGCCATCAGTATCTTTCAAAAATACCAAATTGGGTTGTTGAGCGACATATGCGCCACCATCTCCGAGTTCAATTCCTGTTGGTAAGTGTAGGCCATCAGCAAACACCGTTTGTTTGTCTGCACGACCATCGCCGTTCGTGTCTTCAAAAATTAAAACCTTGTCGTCTACTTCTTTACCAGGTAAATATTGTGGGTAAGATTCCATTGTGCAAACCCAAAGACGGCCTTTGTTATCGAAAGCAAATTGAACCGGGTTTTTAAGTTCGGGAAAATCGACTTCAGAAGCAAACAGGTTAATTTCAAATCCTTCCGGTAATTCAAATTTCTTCTGTGATTCCTCTGGCGAAGTAATGTGAATCGAAGAGAGGTCTTTCACATTTGTCTTAATATCAGCAAACGCACCAGTTTGGCTGTCGTCTATTTTATTGGGAACGGTTTTTCCTTGAGCCACTGCCCAGATTCGTTTGTCACGATTCTCAATCATTTTGCGAAGCTTCGCAAATTCTGCTGGGAAGTTAACGACTCCAAAAGGTTTTTTGCGACCACCGTAAATGTAGTAACCGTTGACGGCACGATAGTCGTACCAGAACTGACGGTTCTTTTCCAGAACTTCTGCTCTCAGGTTTTTCATGTCAACAGTCGAGCCAGTTTTTTTATTCGGACCGAACAAAGCCTCATCGATGGCAGGAGCCAGTTGTTGATATCCATAATCGGTCAAGTGGATTCCGTTAAATGTTAAATCCCGGTCTCCGCTTTCCATTAACTTTTTACTAGGAGTAAACAGGTCGATAAACAGAACATTCTTCTCTTTCGCAATCTTCTTCATTGCTGCTGTATAAAGTTTGATTCGCTGGTTATTTTCTTTACAGTCAGTCAAGCCATGACGTTTCAAATTTTCATTTGCGATAGGTGAAAAGAGTACCAGTTGTGGGTGAGATTTTCCGTTGTATTTCGCTTGAAGCGTAGTATCAATAAACTTCTTGAGATC
>JAJDEK010000368.1 GCA_029259875.1 Planctomycetaceae bacterium | reverse complement strand
AGATTACGAGGTAACGGTTCGCGGCTCACAATAGCCGCATTTGCATTGACACGATTCTCAAAGCCTGGTTTGAGTAGCTCAACAAACATCTGCAATTCATTGGCCGTTGGCTCGCGTGTGAGTATTTTCAATACCGTCTGTTTGATCAGCTCTTCTACCAACTGATCCTGTAACGCCAGTTCTGTGAAATCACTGTCATCGGAAAGACGTGTGAAACGCTTCCCGACAACGCCATTTGCAAGAATCGCCGGTTGTAATGCAGTTGAGGTATACTCTCTGACGCTCGTCGGATTCTGTCGCGTATCGCGCCAGCCGAATGTTTTCAAGAGCGTAATAAATGGCTGGCCAAAAGGCAGCGCGAGACTGGGGCGATCACGCTCATTGGAAGGAGAAGTAAATTCCCAGGCACGGCGAGGTGAGCCCAAATCAAGTGCTGTAGGAACACCCAATGCACCATCAATGTCGATACACATTCGCCCAGCGTTTAAAGGCTTACCACAAATCGCAAACATCGAATCCAAAATTTGCTCGGCTTGCATTCTGCGTAAAACAGGCGAAGCAAAATTGTGAGTGCCATCCACCATTGATTCGACTTTGGTCGCATCAGTGGTAACCTGCCGTTGATAGAGATCCGATTCAAAAATCAAACGTGCCAAATGCTTCAGATCGTAACCGTGGATTACAAATTGTTGTGACAGGTATTTAAGTAATTCTGGATGTGAAGGCTCCTGCCCGTCCCAGTCATCAACGGGTTCCACTAATCCCTGACCGAGATACCGCTTCCAAACGCGGTTCACAATCACATTTGCAAAACGATCATTCTTAGGTGACGTAATAATGGCCGCCAGTTGCTCCCGCGTATCTTTGGTAGATCGCAGATAGTTTTCAGGAAAACGTTCTGGATTGATCAGTTCACCAAACGTCCATTTGGGAGGGACTTGCTCTCCTGGCAACAAGGTGACTGAGATGAGCATCGAATTCGACTTAAAGTCAAAACCCGGAACCGAACTGGTTTTAGGGACTCCTTGTGGCGTCCGTTTTAACATCGCTGCCAAACTAAAGAGATCGCGCTGTTTAAAATCATGAAAAGGTGCATCATGGCAGCGGGCACATTTCATATTTAATCCCAGAAAGGTCTGGCCAATAATGTGTGCTTTTGCCGCCATCGGTGCATCGTTCTGTGATGCCATTTCAAAACCGGCGGGACCACCAAAGTATTTACTGCCCTCCATCATAACCAGTTCAGTGAGGAAGCGGTCAAAGGGCCTGTTGTCGTAAAAGGACTCATGGATCCACCAACGAAATGGTCCTGAATTATTCAATGTGGGTTTGATCACATTCGGATTCTCGGCCAGAACATCCTGCCAATATCCGACCCAGTTATCGGCCCAGCCTGGATCGTTGAGTAGACGGGTAATGGCATGCGCACGGCGTGTTTCCGGTTTGTCAGCCAGATAGTCCTGAATCAATTTTGGCGAAGGGACGGTTCCCGTTGTATCGAGTGATAGTCGTCGCAGAAATGCAAGATCATTCAACAAAGGTGACTGACCCGCTTTCTCTTTTGCCAGACGTTGATTGATGAAATGGTCTATGTTGTTGTTCGCACGCAACCCGACGGCAGCTGCAGGAACTTCAGCCTGAGGTTGCTTAAGAGTTTCTTCTCTGGCAAGTCGATGTCGCCAATCCCAGTATTTGTCTTCTTTTGTGGCCACTTTCTGCCGACGCTGTGCATTAATGTCAATGAGAGCGTGACGGAACTTGCGTTCGAAGGGTAACCAGCTTTCGTCGGTTAACCAGACAATTTCATCATTGTTCGAAAGCAACTGAAAGTCTTTATCAGGATCTCCGATAAAAATGGCCGTTTCCCCAAAATCGGCCCGATGACGGAAACCACCGACAAACATTTCAAATCGCACGCGATGTGGTTTGCCGTCTCCTTGAAACTCAATCACTTTTTCCTGATCACCACGATGCAAAGGACGAATATGGGGAGCCAGGCTACGATCTACTTTAAAAACGTGGCCGTGAGCGCTAGCCGAAATTTTATGAAATCCTGTCTCTGCGACTAATTTATCATCGATATAAAGTCGCGAGGCATTTCTCGCTCGCACCAAAATCCGTTTTTTCCCTTTGGGAATCGTCATATGCGACATCGCCCGAATTAAAAACGGACCAGAACGATCAACCTTGATACCTCGTTTGGAATATTTATTTGGAATATCAATCAGCGCAAAATGAGGTTGAGTATAAGATTCCGAAAAACGAGGGGGACGGAAGGTCCACGATTTCCGATTGGGCACCCCTTCAAACACGTCCACTTGAACCCGGTCAGAGGGAACACTGGTCCAATCGATGCGGGGTTTGGGAGTGACATAATGAAAATGGGAAGCAATTTGCTTGGCTGACAAAGCAGTTCTGTAAATGGCGACTTCATCCAGTCGTCCATGAAATGAACTGTTTGCTGACCCGCCCATTGAAGAACCGATCCAGAGTTCGTCATTATCTACTACGGGAGGCAAAGTGGTATCACCGCCCATGTCCCATTTACCGGAAATAGTTCGGCCATCGACATACGCTTTCAAGCTTTTCTTTTTTCCGAACGTATACGTCACAGCAACATGATGCCAGTTGCCTGCACTGATGCCGGCACTCTTTGAGGTCCAACGATGAAAGTTCGGCTGATCCTCTTTCTTTTTTGGTTGGCCACGAAACAAAAAGCTGATTTCAGAACCTGTGACCCTCAGTCCATAATTCTGATTATCGCGAGCCATACCCGGTCGGTTCGTGCGACCTTTGCCAATAATATAGTAATGACGGCCTGACTGAGTTGATTCCAGATTCACCCACGCCTCTAACGTGATCGAATCACCGGCAGTAAAATCAAGGATGCTTTTCTCACCTGGATCAACAACGCGGAGAAAACCTTCTCCTGGCTTGAATTCTGCAGCCTGATTGTTTGACTTAAACAAAGGAAATTCGGACGGTCTGGGACCTGTTGATGTTTCTATTCGGGCGCCACTTAACAATCCCATTAGTGGCTCAGAGGATTCCTTGCCTAAATTATGGTTAGCAGGAATGCTCGGAAATCCCTCTTTTGATCGTTGTTCGAAGTTCCAGTAGACCGTTGGTTTATGCGAGAGAATCAAACCACGGTAATTGGTATGAGGCTTCTTTGCTTCCACTTCTGCAAAAGAATGAGTGGGGAGCAAGATGAGCAAAAGAGCGAGAAAAGAATGAGCGCTCTTAATGGATGCCAGAAATTTCATAACAAGCAATTCCAGATAAACAGATTCTCGGAAGAGAAAACGACAGCAGGCGGGATTTGCCGAAATCAGTCACCAAAGTGTTCCCAACCCACAAACAATACTGTACACAAAGAAACCACACTCGCTATAGATTGTGATCCACTAGCATATACCGAACTGCACCATAATCTCACGCTTAATTATATCATGTTTGTCCAATTTGTGAATTTTTTGTGAGATCAGCTATCTTACTGGTATATAAATGCAGGTTACTTCGACACCGCCAGTCTACTGATGGCACTGATATTGAGGATCATTCAACACTTGAAGCCTGACGAGACTGAAAAATTTGTTCAATTACTGACAACGCATCAGAGCATGCTTTACGCGTATATTCGATCATTGTTACCGAATTCAGATTCGGTGCAGGATGTTCTTCAGGAAACGAATATGGTGCTCTGGCGGCGCTCTGCAGAATTCAAAAAGGGAACGAACTTTGTTGCGTGGGCATGCAAAGTCGCTTATTTTCAGGTCATGGCCTTTTACCGTGATAATAAACGTGATTCCATGGTATTTAATGTTGAGCTGGTATCCATGTTAGCGAAACAAAATGAAGAGAAGCTGGCAGGCTCTCATGACCTGCAGCAGGTTTTGTCAAGTTGTCTTACTAAACTTCCCGAACAAAGCCGCCACCTAATTCAAAAACGATACGCACCAGGCGGATCAGTACAGTCAATTGCAGCAGAGCAAGGCCGATCTGTCGGCGCCATTTCTCAAATGCTGTATCGCATTCGTCAACTATTACAAGAATGCGTTCAGAAAACACTTGCCAGTGAGCAGGGAGAATAATTTGTCATGAATATCAATTCCCATGATCATGAAGAACAGAAAGATCCCCAGCAGATCATCTCGGCATTTCTCGACGGTTTACTGACCGAAGAGGAAAACCAGAGCTTTCTAGCAAGTCTGGAATCGGATGAAGCAGCCCGTAATCTGTTTTTGGAAATGATGAATACCGATTCCTTACTGCATTGGGAGCAAGGACAGACTGAGCCTTTACCGGATCTGTTCAATGCAACGAGCGAAGCCCACGTTCCGATCACAAACATCGACCCTGGTGTTGCATCGGCCCGAAAGCAATTGACCGTGATGCGCTATGCCTTAGCTGTCACGGCTGCATTGTGCGTGTGCCTGGCAGGGCTCTTACTCTTGGAGAGCAACCCAACACAAGCAATCGCACAACTCGACTCCAATGATGGAGTGCCGGCTGCCATGATCATCGAAGAACATAACGCAGTTTGGGAGCAGACAGAATGGACACAAGACGTGAGTAAACCTCTTGTTCCCGGTTGGTTAAAACTAAAATCGGGACGCGCCCTGATTGATTTTTTGGGTGGAACAACCATTGCCTTACAAGGTCCTGCAGAACTGGGATTGAACGCCAATAATCGGGCCTATCTCAAATCCGGCCGCTTAGCTATTTTAGGTACTTCGCGAGCTCATGAGTTTACTTTAACAACCGAGAACCTGACGATTCTCTCACAGTCAGCCAACTTTGGGCTGATCGTAAATCCCGATGAACAAGCCGAATTACATGTTTTTGAAGGTAGTGTTGCTGTTTCACTCTCGCAGTCTCAACCGAATGAAAACTTCACTCAAGATCAAGTTTCAGCGACTCAAGATTCGATTAAAATTGAAGCCGGTCAGTCAATTGTATTCGATCCCAGTGGACAAGAAGTCGCACGTCAACTGGCAGATCAAAGTGCATTCCCGACACGAAGCCAATTTTCTGTCGCCGATCCTCCCGGTGATATTCCAGCACTCAACTTCGCTGAACATCAAATCCAACCTT
>JAJDEK010000367.1 GCA_029259875.1 Planctomycetaceae bacterium | reverse complement strand
CATTTCATAATCGCAAGTATGTCTCACCCGAACTCTATCTTGGCACTCAAATTGAGATCCCAGGACAACAGGAATCAGAAATGGGACTCGTACGCGGTGTGACTCAGTCAGCTTTATTAGTTCGCAGACAAGTAGAATTGGAAACAGGAACCTGGCCAGGACCAGGAGAGATTCTCGTAGGGCAATTGGTGGCGACAAAATTGGATGCTTCCGACGATCAGATATCAATCGGAAAAGAGTTAACCCTGGAAGGTCGCTCTTGGAAAATCAGCGGCATTTTTTCAGCCGCTGGTTCGGCATTCGAATCGGAAATCTGGTGCCGCTTAGATGAATTACAGCAAGCGATGAAACGTCAGGATTTGAGTGTGGTTGCAATCACTTTGAACTCACCATCGGATTACCCGGATCTAAACATGTTTTGTAAAGAACGTCTGGATCTTGAACTACAGTCGATCCAAGAGATTAATTATTATCAAGGCCTGAAAAAAGATTATGGTCCCATCCGCATGTTGGCGTGGTTAGTGGTTTTTCTGGTATCAGGCGCGGGTGTGTTTGCGGGTTTAAATACGCTTTACGGAGCAGTCGTCGGACGCACGAAAGAACTATCGACGTTACAGACAATTGGTTTTATGCGCCGCGCGATTGTGATTAGTTTGATTCAGGAAGGTCTTCTCCTGGCAGTCACAGCCAGTCTGATCGCCGCACTGATTGCTATATTCTTGATCAATGGTATCTCTGTGCGATTTACGATGGGCGCCTTCACACTACAAATCGACAGTATTTCACTACTCATCGGCTGTAGTGTGGGAGTGCTACTGGGGCTTTTGGGAGCCATCCCCCCTGCCCTGCGTGCGCTCAGACTGCCGATTGTGGATGGATTAAAATCAGTTTAATTACTGCTCGAATCTCGTTTTCGAGCTCAACAGAAATGGAAAAGGATTGAAAGAATGAAAAGTTTAATGTGTCAAATGATGTTGTTTTCAGTTGCTATCACTTTAGTAGTCGGCTGTGGTAACTCGACTCCTGCGCCTGAAAACAAAAGTACGACTGAATTGGCTCCCAGCAAGCCAACAGCAACCACAGAAATCTTACTGACAAGTGAACCAGCGGGTGCGGAAGAAGTGATCAAAGCCCGTGAATCGGCTCAAAATGATGAAGAAGTCGTGATCGTGGGACGCATTGGTGGTAGTGAAAACCCCTGGGTCGATGGCCGCGCTGTTTTTTCGATTGTCGATAATTCACTCAAGGCCTGTAGTGATATCCCCGGCGATGGCTGTGAAAAGCCTTGGGATTACTGCTGTGAAACCGACAAACTGCCAACCGCAATGGCGTTAATCAAAGTTGTTGATGAAGACGGTACGCTCATTAAGGAAGATGCACGAAAACTGTTAAACCTTAAAGAATTGCAAACGGTCGTTGTCAAAGGCAAAGCAAAACGGGACGACACCGGCAATCTCACCGTGTTTGCCAATGGGATCTTTGTTCGGAAATAAACTATGTCTCAAGTCGATTTATCACAATTAGCCATCGATCGCAGTGAGTCCTCGCAGATACGAGGACACACTCGCTTTCGATTTATCACACGTTATTTGTTACCGGGCACATTGCTGGTGGGCTTTCTGGCATTGATCTGCTGGGTCTCACGTGATCTCGTTTTTCCGCCCAAGCCAGTCACAGTCATGCCTGTGATTGTAACGCAATCTTCCATCCGTAATGCAGGAACGCCGCTCTTCCAGGCCGCTGGCTGGGTCGAACCACGGCCTACTCCCATTCGCGTGGCAGCATTAGAACCGGGGGTCATTGAACAACTTTTGGTAGTCGAAGATCAAAGTGTCAAAAAAGATCAACCAATAGCGTTAATGGTGAGAAGAGATGCGGAACTGACCTACAATCACGCACTCGCCAATCTGAAACTACGCGAAGCAGAACTACAGCAGATGAAAGCCATCTTAAAAGCGGCACAAATTCGTCTCGAACAACCGGTGCATCGCGAATCCGTTCTCAGAGCGGCAGAAGCAGAACTGGCCAAGAAAAATACAGAACTTACAAATTTACCTTTTATGCTCCGTAGTGCAAAAGCAAAACTGAATTTTGCAAAAAATGATTATGATCGCAGACTTTCAGCAAAGGCAGCAGTCTCGCAGCGCACCGTTGACGAAGCTCTGACCGAATTGGAATCTGCCAAAGCAACGTATGAAGAACTGGATAACCGCAAGGAATCTCTGATCGTTGAACAGAAAGCCTTACAAGCACGCAAAGATGCACTGCAAAAAGAGCTGGAGCTGTTAACGGAAGAAACACAAGAACGCGACGAAACCCTCGCCAAAGTTCAAGCAGCAGCCGCACAATTGGAGCGTGCCCAGGTCTCAGCAGATGAAGCCAAACTGGCCTTAGACCGTATGACGATCCGTGCCCCCGTCGATGGTCGTGTCTACCGACTCATCGGACATCCTGGCTCCAGCATAGGAAATATGCTGACCAAGATGGAAGGATTTGATGGCAGTACCGTCGTCACCATGTATCGCCCTGAAATGTTACAGATCAGAGTTGATGTCCGCTTTGAAGATATCCCCAAAGTCAGCTTAAACCAGCCTGTCCAAATCAACAATCCCGCATTGAGTCAACCTGTGACAGGAAAAGTGCTCTATATCAGCTCTGAAGCAGACATTCAGAAGAACACATTACAGGTCAAAGTCGAAATTGAAACTGCTTCTCCGCTTTTAAAGCCGGAAATGCTGGTCGATGTCACGTTCCTGGCCCCTGCGCTTCCAGAAAAGGCATCAAATACTAATGAAGAGACCCGCATTTATATCCCCAGAAAAATGATTGAGTCCAATGAAGCTGGACAAAGTTTTGTCTGGATCGTTGATCAATCTAAAAATATTACCCGACGCCAATTAATCGAAGTCGACACGAAAACGATCGGTCCCCTGGTTGAAGTCAAACAAGGCTTAAACCTGACCAGCCATCTGATCTCCACCCCCAAAGAAGGACTCAAATCGGGGGAGCGAATTCAGGTCACAGGTGAAACCAATCAGGAAGGAAACTAACTATGCCACTCGTCGTCATCAATCACGTCACGAAACAGTATCATAAGGGAGGCGAGACCATCACGCCTCTCGATGAGGTTTCGCTAGAGATCGAACAAGGTGAATTCCTGTCATTAATGGGTGCCAGCGGTACGGGAAAATCAACACTGCTGAATTTAATCGCCAGTATTGATCACCCCGACTCTGGTTCGATCATTGTCGATGGAACTGAAATCACCGCTCTCTCCCGGTCCCAACTATCAAGGTGGCGGGCTGCGAATCTGGGTTACATTTTCCAAACGCATAATCTTGTTCCCGTATTGACAGCGTATGAAAACGTGGAACTCCCCTTGTTACTGTTGCCCATGTCCCGTTCCGAGCGGAAAAAACGCGTTCAAGTGGCCTTACAGGCTGTCGATTTACTGGATCGAGCAGATCATTATCCACGCCAAATGTCAGGCGGGCAGGAACAACGTGTGGGCATCGCCCGCGCGATTGTCAAACACCCCAAAATCGTCGTTGCCGATGAACCCACGGGCGATTTGGATTCAGAAACGTCCGAACAAATTCTGAATCTGCTAAAACGCTTGAACCGGGAATTGGATATCACGATGTTAATGGTGACTCATGATTCAGAGGCGGCACAAATCGCTGACAGACAATTCTACCTCGATCACGGCAAGCTGGTTCAAATACAGCATTGTGACACAGAGTCATTAACAACTACTGCTACAGTCAATGGGAAATAAACGATGCAACTCATTCCCTACATCCTGAAAACACTCTGGGGGCACCGAGCCCGTACGATCTTAACTGTCGCAGGCTCAGCGGTGGCCTTGTTTGTTTTCTGCTTTATTCAATCGATTCAGGAAGGCATGAACGATCTCAAACAACGCCAGGAGGCCCGTGGCTCCTTAATCGTATTTCAAGCAAACAAATTCTGCCCCGCCACGAGCCATCTTCCCCAGGACTATGATCAACAAATCACAAAATTCGCGGGAGTCAAAGACGTTGTCCCCATTCAAGTCTTTACAAATAATTGTCGTGCGAGTCTGGACGTGGTCGTGTTTTATGGAGTGCCCCCGCAAAAATTGCGTAGTGCGCGGGATTTTCAATTCGTCTCCGGCAACTGGACTGATTTTGAAACACATCAAGACGCTGCCATTATCGGACGCGCGGTCGCCATGCGACGTGGCATTAAAGTCGGAGATAAATTTTCGATCGGCGATCTTTCGGTCAATGTCGCTGGCATCTATCAAAGTGATAATCCTGCCGAAGAAAATTACATTTACAGCCATCTGGAGTTTTTACAGAGACGTCAAGGCATCAATCAGGTCGGCACGGTCACACAATTGGAAGTCATCTTAAAACCGGGCACAGACCCTGTCGCCACAAGCTCAGCCATTGATGAACGATTTCGTGGCGGCCCTGTCGAAACAAATACGCGCGCCAAAGGAGTCTTTCAAGCCAAAAGTCTAGGGGATTTGACACAGCTAATCGAAATGGCACACTATCTGGGACTGGCTTGTGTGGGCCTGGTTCTTGCCTTGGTCGCGACCACCACCTTGATGTCGGTCGAAGATCGTATTCAGGAACATGCGGTCTTGCGAACTTTGGGTTTTTCGGGATTCAAAGTTTTTGGACTCGTTCTTGCAGAAAGCACGGTTTTAAGTATCGCAGGCGGCATGTTCGGAGTCGGAGCCGCATTGATCATTCTCAAAATCAGCAGCCTCTCAGTGGGAGCCGAAGCAGTCACCGTGGCCTTTATTCCTTCATTGCATCTTGCCTGGGTGGGCATGCTCTTGGCACTCATCACCGGTCTGTGTGCTGGAATCGTTCCCGCTTGTTACGCCTCTCGAACCGAAATTGTGCCCGCTTTGAGAAGCGTATAAAGACATTTACGTGAGCCCGGGAATCGGCTCGCCATCGTAGATGAAATGAGGACGATCTACATCGTCATGCCAATAGGTTGTTTTGGGTAAACCTAAAGCGCGATAGATGGTTGCCGCAAAGTTTTCAGGCTTCTGAGGTTGATCAATCGGAAATCCACCGACTTTATCAGTGGCTCCTACGACACGCCCCCCTTTAATGCCTCCCCCGGCGAGGAAGATAGATTGGACGGCTCCCCAATGATCCCGGCCCGGACGGGCATACACTTTTGCCAGTTGTGATATCTTGGGAGTCCGCCCAAATTCACTGCACATCACAATCAGCGTGTCTTTGAGCTGACCACTTTCTGACAAATCGTCCAGCAACGCGGAAACGGCACGGTCCGTTGGTGGAAATAATTTATCTTTCAGATGGGGAAACAAATTACCGTGTGTGTCCCACGATTCATTATTCCCTAAGTTGACTTGTACCAGATTAACGCCCGTCTGGACTAAGCGACGCGCCATCAGCAACGACCAGCCAAATGAGTTCTTGCCGTAGCGTTCCTGTGTTTTATCATCGGCATGTGTGACATCCATCGCGTAATGGACTTTGTCATCATTTAAGAGAGAAATTGCAGCGCTACGGTAGCGATCAAAGCTCTCAACCTGACCGGCGATATCGAGTACCTTGCGTTGTTCTCCCAATTCTTTGAGCAAACTAATTCGATTGTTCATCCGCCCCTGTGTCATACCTTGAGAAAGCTTGAGATGTGGCGTCTGAAAAAGACGCTTGTCTTCACCTCCCCGTTGCTGATGATCGAAAGCATACTCCGGAAATGCGCCATACGATTGAACGTGAAATGGAGAGGCCTCGATGAACCAGGGATCACGATTCGACCCCATTCTACCTGCAAACTGTCCAGGCACGACGCGGCCCGATCGATGCACAATTTTATCAGGCAGTGCAATGGCAGGTGGTAAATTAGTACGGGCTTGAATCACATCCCCGGCGATGGCAGCAATAGAAGGATGATCGGTGGCCATCGGACGACCTGGATTGAATCCAACAGGAATATCCGAACGTCCGGTTAACATCATATGATGTCCCATCGAATGCTCATTGGAGCCGTGCGACAAGGAACGACATAAGGACCAGAGATGACTGCGTTGCGCCAACATGGGAAGATGCTCGGAAATCTGCAAACCAGGAATCTTGGTTGAGATCGGATCGAATTCGCCACGAATTTCAGCGCCCGCATTCGGTTTCATATCGAAACTTTCGTGCTGCGATAGTCCACCCGAAAGAAAAATGAAGATGCAAGACTTAGCCGTTTTATGTTTTGGTGGTGCAGCCGCCTCTGCTCGCAAGGCATCCAGATGATTGATTCCAAGTCCGAGTAAGCCGATGGAGCCAACTTCGATAGCCGTCCGGCGGGATATTTGTGGATGGCAGGTAGGACTGTTTGCAGACATCTCAACTCTCCTGAACTCAAGAGATTTATACTAAAGCGTAAACAGTTATCTTAATAAGCTTTATAACGCATCAATATAATCTAATGTGATGTACAGTAAAAGTCCACTCGAAAGAAAGAATTTGATCATTTTCACATTCTATTATTTCGTGCTGATTGGGGGATCTACTCAAATGTAAGATGGCAAAAGCTGCTGAATTTAGTCGGGTTCTCACAAAGCAACTATGAATCTTCAGAAGCCAACTTAACTTTTTGATTGACGAAAGACGATACTGTATATATGCTTTGTTCTCACTGATTCCCTCCCCGTTCACCAGGTGGTGGCCGCGTGTGACTCGCTGAAGGTAGTCACTTTAAAATAATCATTGTGTTTTTTCTTGGTATGGCCTGTATTGGAATCCGGGCCTAATTCTCATGGATGATCATGAGCGTCTGCGTGCGCTCATCAAACGCGCCCGATGCGCATTGGAGAAATCAATGAATCCGTATTTGAACGACCAACAACAGCAAATTCTCGACTATATCACCCGCGAAATTGACAGCACAAATCTCGCGCCGACTCTGCACCAAATTGCCTATGTACTTGAAATCCGCTCAATCAACGTCGTTACGAGCCACCTGAAAATGCTCGAACAGAAAGGCTGGATCACTTTTGATCCGTTTCAATCGCGCGGCATCAGACTCGTAGAAAACGTCCGCAGTTATCGGCTTACGATTTGTGGCAATGTTGAAGAGGGACGCATTGCATTCAACAAAGCTGTTTAATCATTTGTATTTTTCGTGTCGCTCCCAGTTACTAATTTCTCAAAATTCTCTTTGATTCCGTCAATTATTCTATCAAAACAGAACGCATTAGCATACACTTATATGATTGATAGGTTTGTTGTAGATTGAGTGCTCATAAAACCGCTTGTTTTAACTGAGGATAAGGATTGATGCTCAGACTTGAAGATCAATCAATTCGTTTGTGCGACCGAGTGCCAAGACGTTCTTTTATGCAAATTGGAGGCTTGGCTCTGGGGGGACTTTCCCTCCCTGAAATCTTGCGCGCACAAGAACAGAGCGGAAAACCATCGTCTCATAAAGCAGTCATCATGATCTTTCTGGCGGGCGGGCCTCCGCATCAGGATATGTTTGATTTGAAACCTGATGCGCCCGCCGAAGTTAGAGGCGAGTTCAAACCGATCGATACGAACGTGCCCGGCATTCAAATCAGCGAGTTAATGCCACGCGTGGCTGGTATGATGGATAAGTTCTCAATCATCCGCTCTCTCGTCGGCGCGGAAGGCCGCCATGATTCATTTGAGTGTTGTACCGGACATCATAAACGTAGTACACAACCGCAAGGCGGATGGCCTGCGTTGGGTTCGGCGTTGTCCAAAGTGGAAGGACCAGTGAATCCCACAGTCCCTTCCTACATCGATTTGTCGCATACCATGGCTCATAATCCCTGGAACATAAAAAGTTCCGGTTTTCTGGGATTGGAACATGCACCGTTCCGACCGGATGGACGTGTGATGGAAAACATGACGCTCAATTCCATCTCCCCTGTCCGATTGAATGACCGCGCCCATTTATTAAAGGGACTAGATCGTTTTCGGAACATCGCTGAGACGCGACTGACAGACGGAACCTATGATGGACACACAAAACAGGCATTGGAAGTGCTTTCCTCATCGCGATTAGTGGAAGCCCTTGATCTTGAAAAAGAAGATCCCAAGGTTCGGGCGCGCTACGGCAAAGACAGCCCCAAGGTTCTGAATTATTCGCTCGATAAAGGTTATCAAGCAATCATGTCCCGATTTCTGCTGGCACGCCGTGCTGTTGAAGCGGGTGCCCGCTGTGTGACTTGCAGCTTTGCTCATTTCGATTGGCACGGTAACAATTTTGGCTATGCCCGAAAAGTCATTCCGCTACTTGATCAAGGTGTCGCGGCACTCGTAGAAGATCTGCATGCACGAGGCATGGATAAAGATGTCACCGTTCTAGTCTGGGGTGAATTTGGGCGGACCCCCAAAATCAATAAAAGATCAGGCCGCGATCATTGGCCGCGCGTGCATGCGGCATTAATGGCGGGAGGCGGAATGCAAAACGGACAAGTCATCGGTTCCACAAACCGACTGGCGGAAGAAGCGGTAGATCGTCCTGTGCACATGCAAGAAGTCTTCGCGACGCTGTATCACAATCTGGGAATCGATGTCTCCACAACCACCATCGAAGACAACAACGGCCGCCCCCAATATTTAATCGACCAGCAAACCCCGATTCGCGAATTGGTCTGATTTCGTTGCTCCATTTAAAAGCCAGCGAATCTTCGTATTTACTGATTTTTCTTCAGTATCAGTATGATAAAAACATCTTCTGTGTTGCATTTTGTCAACATATCTTGCCATTCTGAGGCATTGCACTCATTTCAAAATTATTTGATTCTTGAAGAAATTTCGTGACCTACATTTTTTACAAAGACACTGACTTTTGTTAGATGGGTTCCATATAAAACAATGGTACATCGAAACCAACAACCAGACAAACAATATCAACTGCAATACCTTTGATCAATTCCCTCCTTGTTGAACTCAGGTTGTTGTAGAGTTCAACTTCGAAGGGGAAATTAATGATTCAGAACGTCTTAACAAAAGCAGTTGGCGAAACAGTTCCACCACAATTTGACAAACTCAAAAACCATGATGCGGTGACGAGTCTTGGTGGAACGATTCTCATTATCGAAGACAGCAATACGCAGGCACGTATTATCAAAGAGTCCCTTAACGACTTGTCTCTGCAAATTGAATGCGTCTCAACCGGGCATGACGCGTTAAATTGGCTCAACGAGAACAAGGCAAAGCTGCTGCTACTCGACTACGAATTGCCTGATATGAAGGGCATCGATGTTATCGATGAATTGGGCAAGAGAGGACAGCATTTTGAATTTCTTGTGATGACTGCCAGAGGCAGCGAAACCGTCGCCGTTCAAATGATGAAACGCGGCGCTATCGATTATCTCATCAAAGACGACTCTTTTACCAGTCTGCTTCCTACGATCATTGAACGCGCGTTAGATAAAATCAAATCTGAGCAAATTTTAGAGATCGCTCAAAGTGCTTTGAAGCAAGCGGAAAAACGAACACGTTTAATCATCGACTCCGCAGCCGATGGTTTCGTCTCAATGTGGGATGACGGAACGATTCTGGATTGGAATAAAGCCGCGGAACGACTCTTTGGCTGGAGCTATAAAGAGGCGATCGAAAAAAACCTCATTGATCTCATGATGTCTGAGAAGCAACGTGATCTTTTCAGAGAAAAGTTGACAGAGTTTCGCAAAACTGCGATTCCACACACTCAGAATGAATTGATTGAAGCGACCGCTCTCAATAAAGCAGGCCAGGAGTTTCCGATTGAAATTTCTGTTTCGATCGCTTCTGAGGGAGAACCATGTGTTCTGAATGCATTTGTGCGCGATATCTCTAGTCGTCACATGCTAGAGTCCCAGTTGATCCAATCCGAGAAGCTGGCTTCATTAGGTCAGTTGGCAGCAGGTGTGGCCCACGAAATCAACAACCCTATTGGATTTATTAAAAGTAATGTCGGCACATTAAGTGAATATGTAGAAATTTTTACCCGACTCCTAAACGCCTATGAAGAATTAGCAGAAACAACGCGTTCTGAAGATAAAGCACAACAAAAAGTGCTATTAGATAAAATTCAAACGATCCGTGAAGAGGAAGGCCTTGCAGACATCCAGGAAGATGTCATCGAATTGCTGACGGAGTCCACAGACGGATTGATCCGTGTCACGGAAATTGTACAAAACCTGAAAAGTTTTGCACGTCTTGATGAAGCAAGTGTGAAAGAAGCA
>JAJDEK010000366.1 GCA_029259875.1 Planctomycetaceae bacterium | reverse complement strand
TATATATGTAAAAAATCTTACACGAGTGTCACTGGGCATCCCGCCATGATTCGCCATCGGGCGAAGTCCAACTTCTGGAGAATGACCCGCAAACCATCTTCAGTACAGCGTCAAAGTGGGTTAGAGCGAATTAGAAATCGTCGAATTGTTTGCAGTGCGGGAAGAATTACGGCCAGCTTTCAATATGTTGGACCCGGACGAATGAAAGAAGCGACCGGATTTGGGTTGATTTGATTACCAAGCAGCACAGCGTTTCCAGGCAGTATGACTTTGAAAGGCTTCTGCAGACGCGACACCAGATTGTGCACCACGGACCGCACATTGTTGGAGCATGAGGTCTTGAAGCGGAGAGAAGCTCGCGTCTTTGCCGCGTTGTAACTGGCTTTGGTGACAGTTGAGCATATCCAGCTTTGTATCGACATATTCACTCACATCGATGTAAAAATGTGGCTCGAATTGTGTCATGTTAACAGTGTCCATCCACCAGAGAACAGGTGGTTGATTCAAAGCCGGTGACTGTGTCTGATTTCCAGCAGAGGCACTGAACCACGTTGCTGCTTCTGTGATAACTGAGGCTGCACGATGGTCGGCGTGATAGTCTGATTGCGAGTGTGCCAATACAAGAGTCGGTGAAAATTGTCTAATGATCTGCGTTAGGTGACGACGTCGTTCTAAGTTGTCAAATAAGACGCCATCCGGATTTTCGCCAAAGAAGAGATCTGCACCGATTAGTTTTGCAGCCGTTTGCATTTCTTGCCGTCGTACTTCGGCTAGATTTTCAATTGGTTGTTCTGGCTGTCCTTTGTCTCCCTGACAGAGGACGCAGATTCCAATTGCAGCGCCTTCATGATGGGCACGCGCCAAAGTGCCCGCACATAGCAATTCTGCATCATCGGGATGAGCTACAACAGCGAGAATACGTTCTTGTTGGAAGTTTAATTTCATTTTACTGGACTGAATTCATTGCGAGTGACTTTAATTTAAAGCTAGCGTAAGCGAATGTCGGGAAGATCAGCGACGTATTCCGTCACTGTTAAAGATACATCTGTGTGTGTTCGCAAAAGCGAAGCCGGGCAGTCGCTGGTAATGGGGCCTTGAAGAACTCTACGAACGACTGAACTTTGCCAGAGGCGGTTACAGTAGAAGTGCTGTTCTTTTGCCGCAAGAATTTCTTTCATCCCAATCGTAACAGCGCGCCAGGGAATAATGGAAATCTCACCACCAACGGTTACGGAGTTAATAGTCCTTGTTTCTCGAGTCAAATTCAGATTGCGAGTGGGAAGCAGTGCGAATTCTTCGGCTGAAATGATTTGCTCTGGTTCGGGTGGCTCATTGAAAGCGATATGACCATTGATACCAATTCCACCAAAGCAGGCATCCACTTCTCCTCGTTGATCGATTAGCTGTTGAATGGCACCAACATTGTTTGGATCGGGACAGATACGGTTTTCTGGCGAAGGTGCCAATTCCGGATTCAACAAGTCATAGAACTTACGATTCATATAACCACGGAAGCTGAGTGGGTGGGAGATATCGACCCACTGATCATCGTCAGTCAAATATTCATCCATATTGATCAACATGACATCGCGAATTGAGTGGTGGCTTTGATTCAACATATTAGCCAATATAGGATATTGATCGACAGGGCCAACTGGAACGATTAAAGTTGCAGGATGACCGTTTTGCTCTGCCGCTTTTATCACACGCAGCATCGATGTTGCCATGTGTTGGGCGATATCCGGCATGTCCTTCACAATAGACAGCTTAACCGTTGTTTCATTAGCTAAGACATCGCGACTAATTTTAAGATAATCGGGAAATTGAGCCGTCATTATGTTGAGTGTACTTTTATTTTAGGCATGATTCAGCTTTGATAGCTCATTTCATCATGGCATTTTCAAAACAGATGAACTTATAATAAATGTATTAGAACACAACAGGTCTTCGTGACCAATTCACTTCAAATGTTTATATTACGATTTTCAATTCATTTTATCTTGACTAATGGAATTCACAATGAAATTGTTTCTGGATAGTGCAATCACAGATGAGATTAAGCACAGCCTTGAATATTGGGACTTGGATGGACTCACTACAAATCCCAAACATATCAAAAATTCTGGTAAGCCTTTTTTAAAAGTGGTTGAAGAGATCGCAGACTTGTTTGCCGGCACTGATAAGCCTGTGAGTGTTGAAGTGGATCCACATCTTACAAATTGGGAACAGATTGTTGAACAAGGTGTCCGGCTTTCCAAAATGTCTCCTAATTTCGTAGTTAAAGTGGGCGCCAGTGAAGAGGGATTTAAAGCAATTCGTGAATTGACTAAACAAGGGATTCGAACGAATGCAACTTTAATATTTTCAGTTGCACAAGCATGGCATGCGGCTCGGGCGGGGGCACATTTTATCAGTCCCTTTATTGGATGGAAAGAAAATTATGGCGACTCGACAACGGAATTTATCCTGGAAGTCGCCGAAATGTTGGAACGCTTTCAGTATGAATCACAAATTATTGCGGCTGCGATTCGGAATGCTCGGCAGATAGCAGATGTTGCCCTCGCAGGAGCTCACTGTGTGACCGCAGGTCTTGCAGTGTATCAGGATAGCATGCAAAGCCCTTACACAGTCCATGGAGAGAAAGTATTCCAGAATGCATGGGATGCGACGCCGAAAAGTTAGCCTTTGGTGTTCTAGAAAATCATGAGTCACTTCGTTTAACTATTTCAATCAAGCCAGGAATTAATATGTTTACCGTCAGTGATAATTGCTTTGGAATAACTCGGTTCGGTTTTCTCTCGTATTTTTTGTGCGTATTTCCTTGCTTAGTTTTATTCTGTAATGACAAGGCGAGTGCATCAGAACGATCAGAAAAACCGAATGTGATTATTATTTTTACTGATGATCAGGGATCTGTTGATCTCAATTGTTATGGAGCAAAAGACTTGATTACACCCCATATGGATTCTATTGCCAAAAGGGGAATTCGGTTTACACAGTTTTATGCCGCGGCACCTGTTTGCTCTCCTTCTCGCGCAGGTTTATTGACAGGAAAATTTCCTCAACGTGCTGGGGTTCCCGGAAATGTATCTTCTCATCATGGAAAGAGTGGGATGCCTGCTGAGCAGGTTACAATTGCCGAAATACTAAAGGAGTCAGGGTATCAGACAGGTCATGTTGGTAAGTGGCATTTAGGTTACAACAAAGAAACGATGCCAAACGGACAAGGATTTGATGAATCGTTTGGTCATATGGGAGGCTGCATTGATAACTATTCACACTTCTTTTACTGGAATGGTCCCAATCGACACGATCTATGGAAAAACGGAAAAGAAGTATGGAATGATGGAATATATTTTCCTGATCTGATGGTTCAACAATGCCAGAACTATATCAAAGAACACCAAGATAAGCCATTTTTTTTATATTGGGCGATCAACGTTCCTCATTACCCCTTACAGGGTACTGATAAGTGGCGAAAGGAATATGCACATCTTCCTAGTCCGCGAAATAAGTATGCGGCATTTGTTTCTACGATGGATGACTGTATTGGTGAAGTATTAAAAACACTAGATGA
>JAJDEK010000365.1 GCA_029259875.1 Planctomycetaceae bacterium | reverse complement strand
GGACCTCTCAAAGCCGCCTATGAAACCGTGCAACTGGAATACCTGCCAGAAAAAAAGCGTGAGCCTTGGGATTATCCGGTCCAAGTGATTCAGTTCGGCAACGATCTGACGATTGTCGCCTTAGGGACAGAAGTCGTTGTCGATTATTCTCTCAGAATCAAACAGGAATTGTTTGAACCAGAGGGTCCCGCCATCTGGGTCGCCGGTTATTCGAATGTTTATTCGGGTTACATTCCCAGCAAGCGGGTCTTACTTGAAGGGGGCTACGAAGCCAGCCGCCCTTATCAACCTGATGTCGAAGAACGTATCATCGATAAAGTTCTAGAGCTGGATCAGGGATTGAAGAACAAGAACGCAAAATGAAATACATTTTGACTGAACGATCTCTTCAAAAGCATTCGAACGGCTATGGGGAGTGAGACGGACAGGAGAGGTTGATGATCAGTTTGAGGTTTCTGAAGGCATGTCTTCGGAGATACTGACTGCTTTTTCTACACCCAAAATCAACTGATCAAGCCGAAACGGTTTGTAAAGCACACATTTCAAACCAAGTTGACGTGCTTTGACAATCGAATGTGTCGGGTCATATCCAAAGCCCGTCATCAGAATCACAGGCAAGTGTTCATGGATTTCTCGGATTTGAGCAAAACAATCATACCCATTCATGTCTGGCAGGCGAATATCTGCGATCACTACATCATAATGAAAGCTGCGAACCATCAAAAACGCTTCTTCGCCATCGTGGGCAGTCTCAACTTCACACCCCAGTCGTCCTAACAGTTCGTGAGCGGCACGTCTGACTGAAGCGTCACTGTCAACGACCAAAATTCGCTTGTTGACTAACTTCGGATTCACCTGTCTCATCGTAGGCACATGATGATGCGGAGTCTGGGGAGCCATTTCTTCTCCCACCTGTTGGATCAGTTGTTTGATGTGGCGCGTATCTTTAAGGATACGCTGCAATCGCTCGCACACATTAGGCTCGTGACCAATATAACGCTCTAAAATCCAGGCAGTATCGTTAAGAATCTCATCGACTGGATCAACGACACCACGCATAATCAATTCGGTGCTGGCAGAAGCGGTTGTTAATTTTTCGACAACCAATAACTCAAGCGTGTTCAAGGCTATCGCGACTTCTCGACTAAACAACTCCAAAAAATGTAAGTCGTTTTCATCAAAGGCGCCCGCGTGGGGACTTTCCACATTGAAGGTCCCTAACACTTCATCGTGCAGATTTAAGGGAACCGTTAATGAACTGCGGGCATTGGGGGCTCCCGTCATATACAGCGGGTCATGCGCCGTATCTTCGCACAGATAACTCTTTCCTGTAGCAGCGACAAAACCGGTAACGCCGTTGCCTTCAGGTTTTGCATGCAGTGTTCGATCTGCTGCCACTTGTTCCATACCGACCGCTAATAGTACGTCCAGGCGATCTGTCTCTTTATCTAGAATGCGAATCTCAACGGTTTCAAATTCCAGCAGATCCTGCGTATAGTGCAAGATTTTGGCTTTTAACAGTTCGATGCGATCTTCAATGGTCATCTCGAAGATTTCTTCGGGAGAGAGATCACCCAGTTCCAAACCTGCTTGATAAATGGCATTCAATTTTTGCCTTTGCAGAACTTCTTCTGAGATGTCTCTGATGCTGGCCACTAGATAAGAGGGTTCTTGTTCTCCTTCCACATCAGTCAGTACCGGCATCACTTCCACATCGTAGTAACTCTTGTCACCAACGCGCAAGCCACTCTTGGCAACAGTTCTAGTCGAAAAGGCGGTATGAAACGGACTGAAGTCTGGTCCTAATATTTCGGGAGCACCAAAAGCATCGTAAAACGGGCGTCCGATGAGTGGGTCTTCCTGACCACATAATTTACCCAGTTGATGATTTGCCCAGAGAATTTTCAAGTCTGCATCTAGAATTGCAACGGCATGTGGTAAAAATTCGAGCAGGTTCCCAGATTGAATCAAGGCCAGCGGTAATGTTCCGGGAGTGGCAGGTACAACCAGAGCGGAAACATTCCCCTGATCGAACTCTGCGATACCTTCCGCTAGATTTTCCGGGGTCACCACCAGATATTGATTCGCTGAGAATTGCTCTCTTAACTCAGATGTCTGGTCGTCAGTTGGCCCACAGAAGAGAATTTTTTGCGGATTGGTCACTGCGAAATCAGCCTTTGTCCACTAAGACATTTAATGCTAGACTTAAAAAACATATCAAAAATGAGGTCCCTGTTGTTTCAGTGAATGTGTGATAAAATCAAACCGGAAACAATTAGTATCAGTCTTTTATTACGTCTTTCAAGATGCAAATGATAGAATACTCGCTTAGGTTTTATGCTTTTTAGCTAAAAACAGACTCGAGTTGAAAACTACAAACATATCGTACCTATGAAATCGGCTTTCTGTCAGTCAAAATTAAGATCCAACGTAAGGAATCTTAAATTTTTTCAGAATTCTGAATCATATTGCAGACTTTTCCTCAAGTTTATAGGCCCAATTACTAGGTTGCCAAGTAGTCAATTTACTGAACTCAATCACTAATTGATGCAGAAGAATACGATAAAATGTCTACACCTTGGGTCGCCATTCAAAGAAACCCAATCTCAGGTACGGGAAATCGTGCCTCGTTGCTACTGGATTTGATCCACCATCTCAAGCAAAAAGGAATTCGCCCGCGTCTCTTTTCCAATCGCGATCGCATGCAGGACATTCTGAATCAGCAAACAATAGAAGATCAGCCTCTGTGTGTTGTGGCTGCGGGCGGAGACGGGACCGTTCAAGATGTGATTAATCGCTATCCTGATCAAAAAATTGCCATCCTGCCCTTGGGAACGGAAAACTTGCTCGCCCGTTATCTTGGCATTCAAAAATCAGGCCAATTTGTTGCGGAAATGATCAGCCAGGGTACAACGCGGGAGATCGATCTCTGCCAGCTCGATAACCGGAAATTTATCTTAATGGCAAGTATCGGCTTTGATGCAGCAGTTGCTATGGAGCTGGCCCGGTCCCGTAAAGGTAATATTTCCCATCTCAGCTACCTGAAGCCAATCTGGAAAATGCTTTGGTCCTTCCCGTTTGAAGAACTTCAGATCATAACCACAGATGATGAGGGTGAGCACGAAACGACCGCCTACCATGCCATTGTGGTGAACATTCCCGCTTATGGATTGAATCTGAATTTTGCACCTGCTGCCAACGATCATGATGGTCTCTTCGACGTGATTCTCTTACGGAAAAAAGGGATTTGGACGATGATCAAATACGTATGTCGCGTGATACGTGGTACTCATCTTCATTCTGCGGATGTTCAAAAATTGCAGACGCCTCGGATTCGGATCCAGTCTGCTCAACCGGTTCCCATTCAAACGGACGGTGATGCGACCGGCTTTACACCAGCAGATATTCAGATCATTCCTGCTGCGGCGCGCTTTATCATCCCTTGCTCAATGCCTACGAATGATCAATAATTCATCCTGACTGACGATTCTCTCTCAATACAGCCATAAAGGATTTATCTGTGCCTCAAAATCCCGTTACCATTGGAAATATTCGGTGTGGTACCAATCTCCCTCTCGTCTTTATCGCTGGTCCGTGCGTCATCGAGAGTGAAGAACTCGTTCTGACCACAGCAAAACAACTCGCTGAAATTGCTGCCAAAGACAATCTGCCTTTGATTTTCAAATGTAGCTTTGACAAGGCCAATCGAACCAGCGTTGACAGCTTTCGAGGTCCCGGGCTCGAAGCAGGACTTGAGATCCTGGCAAAAGTCAAACAGGAAACCGGGCTGGAGGTGACAACTGATATCCACGAACCAAGCCAGGCTGCGCCGGCGGCAGAAGTTTGCCGGATCCTCCAGATACCCGCCTTTCTTGCGCGGCAGACTGATTTACTGGAGGAAGCATCCAAGGCTGCTTTGAAACACCAGGGAGTCGTGAATATCAAAAAACCACAGTTTGTTGCTCCTGAAGATTGCATTCACGCCGTCAATAAATGTGAAGCATTCGGCCTGGACCAGTTAATGCTCACCGAACGGGGAACCACCTTCGGATACGGACGACTGGTGAATGACATGCGGTGTATACCCATCATGCAAAACATGGGAACCCCTGTGATCTTTGATGCCACTCACAGCGTGCAGACCCCCGGCGGAAAATCGACAGGGGGACAACGGGATATGATTCCCTTTCTCGCGCGCGCTGCCGTTGCTTGTGGCTGCGACGGGGTTTTTGCGGAAACACATCCTGATCCATCCAAAGCACTCAGCGACGGTCCCAATATGTTACCATTAGATCAGTTTGCCAATTTTGCTGTCGGTTTGCAGAAATTCCGCTCACTGGTTAACGAAATCGGAGGACACACAGACATTCCATCTGATTGAAAATTGGTTATAGTATAGAAAAGGAGTGTCACCGCATTCATTTATTCTGTGTTTATCTGATAGACGGATCTGATTATTTGAAGACGCATCTCCACCGTAATAACAGGTAGAGATGTCTATTTCCAAAAAGTAATAACTGATATGACTCTGACAAATCTGCTACATCACAAGTATAGAATTCCTTTGGCTTTTCTGCAGGGCGTTTTCTTTATTGGTTTGATGTTAACTCTTCCCAGTTGTAAAAAACCAGCTCCTTCACCTGCACAAAACGTGAATTCCGAAGACAGTGCTCAGAATCCGGATTCCGAATCGGAAGACCCGGACTGCAACAGTTACATTGACAACGCTATGAGCATGCTAGAGCCGGATCGTTTGGGAATCAGCGCTACGCTGGAACCAGCGGTTGACCTCTTAAACCAATGGACTTCTAAGTGCGGTAATTTCGATTCCAAGCCTCCGCTTGTGACAGATTCACAAAAGCCTTTCTTGAAGAAATATTTAAGTGAAGCACAACTCGCGAAGATGGATCTGACTCGCTTTACTCAGCTTGACGGAAAATTTATTCGCGATTCACAGCTTTTTAAAGGCATGATCAACGCGGCCATCGAAGGAAAAACCAACGATCAGGACCGAGCTACGGCGGCCTTTTATTATTGCATCAATAACATTGCTCTGGTCACGAATGAAAAAAACGTAGTGCCGCTGTCTCCTTATGAAATCTGTATTTTGGGAGCAGGATCTGCAGAGCAGCGCGCCTGGGTCTACATTAATCTAATGCGACAACTTCGCATTGATGCGGTTCTGCTTCGCCCCGCTAAGCCAGCTCCGTTTAAACTTCTGGTGGGAGTTCTCATTGATCAAGAGATTTACTTATTTGATCCAGTCCTGGGACTTCCTATACCTGCTGCAGAACAACCCGCTGATTCCATTCTCATTCAAAACCCAGCGACACTCGCTTCCGTTTACAATTCTCCGGAGATCCTGAAAAACATCTACGGTGAAGATGCTGAAAATCGTTTTTCTGCAGAAGAACTAAAATCCGCTCAAGTTTTGATTATGGGTCAAAGCTGTGAATGGTCTGCCAGAATGCGACGGCTGGAAGATTCTCTTTCACGTAAGCAGACTTTTGTCCTGTTTCGTAACCTTGATGAATTTGAAGGAGACTCCGGTTTCATCGCCCATATTCAAACGATTGGAAAAGGAATTCTGAAAGAGGCGGAAATCAAGGTTTCAGAATATCCGGACCAGCAAATGCGGGAAAGTCTGGCAGTCGAAGGTGAGTTAGCTAAACGAATCAAGTCGATGAAATTACCGTTCCGAGCCCCAGTTCCTTTCGATATAAAAGCCCGAGTTAAAAAGCCAGAAGGTTTTGAAGTCCCATGGGGTCCTCCTACAAAAAAATTGCTCAAAACGAGAACGAAACAATTAATGGGAGATCAACAAGCGGCAATCCAGAGTTATGTCACCACGCGGCTGGAACAAGGATTTCCTGCCGATTTAATCGTCCCACAGGAAATCCGACTCATGCACCTGATGGCAGCACAACAGGCCGCTTATTTCTTGGCCTTGGGACAATATCTCCAGGGAGAAGAGGGCTCGGCTTCCAAGTCCTTTAATGATTACCTGAGGCTTTACTC